>CAZTOM010000070.1:0-9882 GCA_964615555.1 uncultured Actinomycetaceae bacterium | reverse complement strand
ACGCACCCCCACTACCCGTCCCTGCACCACCCGTCGCCACAGCCCGCAACGCACCCCCCGGCGCCCGCTCCCCCACTACCCGTCCACGTAGTGCTCCAGGTGCACCTGCTCCCCGTCCGAGGTGGTGGAGGAACACACCGCCTGCGCGCTGCGCAGCACGGCCTCGTTCGCGGGCCGCAGCACGGTGGCCACCCGCCACTCGCCCTCGCGCCGCCCGGGCAGCACCGTGGCGCGCGCGGAGTTCAGCTCCTCCGGGGATAGCGGTCCCAGCAGCCTCGCCAACCACGTCCCGACGGCGTCCGGTACCGCCCCAGCCGATCTCACGTTCACCTCCGCTCCCCCTGCGCGGAGCCGGTCGAGTTCCGCACGCAGCGGCGCACCCGGGCCACCTGCGCGCTCCTGCTCACCCGCAGGCGCCCCTACCGCGTGGCCGTTCGCAGCCGTCTCCGCGCGCACGGCCCGCTCGAGTTTGTCGGCTTCGGCGCGCACCAGGGGATCGGCGGGGTCCAGCTCCCCGGAGCCCACGGCGGTCACGAAGTCGATCACGGTCTGGGCGCGGCGCTCGTTGCGCTCGCGCAGGGCACGCCGCTCCGCATCGTGGAGGAGGCTGGCATCGAAGGAGCGGATGGCGGTCTCATGGGAGAGCATCGCCTCGTTGGCGGCGCGCTCCAGGGTGAGCCGGGCCATCCAGCAGGCCGCCATGCCCAGCACGGGCACGAGCACGAGGGTGAGGGAGGCCACCACTCCCTCGTACCCCAGGGCGCCGAATGGCCCCCCGCCCTCGAACCCGGACACCACACCGTCCCCACCCGGAACCCTAGGCACCCCCGGCACCCCCGGAACCCCCGGCGCCACTCCCCCGATCCCCGGCATCCCGGCCGTGCTGCGGTCGGAGACCACCCACGCGGTGAGCGCCACCAGCCCCGCACTGGTGGTGAGGGTGGCCCGCAGGGGCCGGAACAGCGCCTGGAGGAGGGCCAGGGGCACGGCCCCTCCCGCCATCCAGAACAGGTTGGCGGATACAAGCCCCGGCGGCAGGGTGAAGCCGTTGAGCGCCACCGCAGCCCACGCCGTCGCGGTGATGGCCACGGACGCCGCAAAACTGAGCCCGTGGCGCATCCCGTGCAGGGAACCCCACAGGTAGGCCACGCCCACGATCGCGGCGGCCACCCAGCCGGCCCAGGGCCAGGAGAGGTAGTGGGCGTGGAGGCCGGCGCTCCAGAAGTTGTGCACCACCAGGGGGGCGGCCATGGCGAGAAGGGCGGAGAACACCTCGCCCGCGGAGCCATAGGTGGCGTGCAGCCATGGCCGGGAGGTGCCGGGCGGCTGGGGTTCCCACTCGAGCCGCACCACGGTGCCCTTGTCCGGTTCGGAGCTGACCCAGCCCACACCCCCCACGTCCGCCATCCGCGCCACGATCGATTCACTCACGCCCCGCCCAGCGCGCACGCCTGCAAAGGAGAAGCCGTGGCCCCGGTCGGAGATGGTCACCACCACGCGGGGCCCCACCCGGCTCACCAGCACCCGAGCCTCGCTCACACCGGAGTGCCGGGAGACGTTGTGGAGCGCCTCGGAGGCGGCCCGCACGAACGACTGGGCCACATCGGCGGGCAGCCGCACGTCGTCGCCGGTGACGTGCACCCGTAGCCCGGCGAGGCCGGGGCGGGCGGCCATCCGATCGAGGAGGAGCCGCAGGCCGCCGCGGGTGGGCTCGTCCGGGGTGGTGGTCTCCCCCAGGGTGCGGGCGAGCCGCGCGGAGGCCGCCACCGCCGTGGCGGCAGGGACGGCGGAGCGGTCCAGGGCCACCATGCGCAGGGTGTGGAGGACGGCGTCGTGGATGAAGCGGTCGGCCTCGCGCTGCTCGAACACGGCGCGGCCCACCTCGGCCTCCTCCTCGTGGCGGCGGCGTTCCCTCTCGAGCCCCAGGTCCACGGTGATCGCGCCGCGGATTCCCACCCACATGCCGATCGCCACGCACACGGCGATTACCAGGAGCTGGCCGAGCTCGGTGGCGTAGCGGTCCATGAGGTCATGGGCGAAGGGGCTGGGGGCGTGGCGCCAGTCCCACAGCCGCATGGAGGCGTGGACGGCCACGAGCGCCGCGAGGGCCGCCACGCGCAGGACGCCGGTGAACCGGCCCACGCCGTAGATCACGCCGCTGATAAGGAACAGCATGGGCCACCAGGCGCCGGTGGCATCCGCAATGCCGGGCCGCGCGGACTCCGCCACGTACAGGCCGGCCAGCAGCACCACCATGGAGCCCACCTGCTGGCGTAGGGGCCCGGACTGCCACAGGTCCGCGAGGATCCCGAGCTGGCTGAGGAAGATCAGAAATATCCCGAGCGCCATCACGGGGTTCTGCAGCGATCCGAGGCCCGCGAACAGGAACCCGGTCACCATGTTGAGGCCCACCACGGCGATCCCGCCCAACCGCAGCAGCCACAGCCACGTGTGCAGCCACCGCGACTCCCCCGCCTGCGAGCTCTCCGGCGGCAGCATCCGCCGGGCGCGGTCCCCGAACGCCTCCCTGCGGGGCGGGCGCGCGAGCGCGAAGAGCCGCCTCCGCAGCCTCTCCAACGGCCCCATCGCCGCCCTCTCCCCGTTCCTCGGCCACTGCTGGGCCCGTCCCGGACCCGTCCCCCTCCGGCAGGTCGCCCATCTCCCACGATGCCACTGGCACCGCCCCTCCCTGCGTGCGAACATCGTCCCATGCGCGCCATCCCCATGGACTCGAATCTGGAAATCGTGGACCTGCCTGTCCCGGAGCCCGGTCCCGCAGAGGTGCAGATCGAGGTGGTGGCCGCGGGCGTCAACCGCGCTGACCTCCTCCAGGCCGCCGGCCACTACGAGGTCCCCGAAGGCGCCAACCGCATCCTCGGCCTCGAGGCGGCGGGCCGGATCTCCGCCGTGGGGCCGGGGGTGGAGACCTCCCTCGTGGGCCGCGCCGTCAACGCCCTCCTCGACGGCGGCGGTTACGCGCAGTTCGTCACCTCACCCGTCACCCAGGTGCGTCTCCTGCCCGACGACGCCGACCTCACCGTGGCGGCAGCCCGTCCCGAAGCGCTGTGCACGGCCTGGTTCAACCTCGCCCAGCTCGGCCGCCTCCAACGCGGGGAGACCGTGCTGGTGCACGGCGGGTCCGGCGGGGTGGGGCACGTGGCCATCCAGTTGGCCCGCGCCATGGGTGCCACGGTGCTCGCCACCTGCGGGAGTGAGGAGAAGGCGCGGTGGTGCGAGGAGCTGGGGGCCGCGGTCGGGATCGACTACCACGGGGACGTGGTGGCGGCCGTGAAGGGGGCCACGGGCGGGCGCGGGGTGGACGTGGTGCTGGACGTGCTGGGTGCGGGCGGGCTGGGGCCGAACATGGAGATGCTGGCGCACGGCGGGCGGATCACGGTGATCGGGCTGCAGAAGGGCCGCAAGGGCGAGCTGGATGTGTACGGGCTGCTGGCCAAGCGAGCCACCATCACCGGTTCGCGGCTGCGGGAGCTCTCTGGCCGGGAGAAGGCGCTGGTGGTCTCCGGGGCCACGGGCTACTCGGACGCCGTGGAGGCGCACGTGGATGCGGTGGTGCCGTTCGAGGAGGTGGCCCGCGCGCACGAGCTGATGGACGATCCGGCCACGCGCGGCAAGGTGGTGCTCACGCTCTGAGGTGGCGCGCCGGGGGCGGGTGTGTCCGGGACGTGGCTGGCGGGCTGCGGGCGGGACGGGCTACTCGATGGTGCCGATGCGGGCGTTGATGGTGCAGGCGGTGGCGGGTTCGGGGAGTTCGGCGGTGAGCTCGAAGTCCAGGCGGTCGCCCGGGTCCACGGCCACCTGGGTGAAGGTCTTGCGGCCCACGGTGGACCCGTCCGTGCCCTCCCAGATGATCATGAGGGCGATGTCCCCAGTGATTGCGGAGGTGTTCTCCACGGAGCCGGTGGCGAGCGCGGTGCCGGCGTCCATGTCACAGCGCACCAGCTTCACGCCCTCGCGGATGCCGTAGACCTCCCCGGTGAGTTGGACCACCGGATCGTTGTCCGGCTCTGGCGTGGGTTCGGGGGTGGGGGTCTCCTCCGCACCCTCGGGGCTACCGGGCTCGCCGCCCGCGGTGGCATCGGGATCCGAGGGGTCCACCTCCGGGTCTGTGGGCTCACCGCCCGGGCCTCCTGCGCCGGGGCCGCCGGCCTCCTGGGAGGTGGTGGGGTCCCCGGGACCGGCGCTCTCGATCGCGTCCGCGATGGCATCGCAGCCGCCCAGGGCGATCGCGGCCGCGAGCACACCGGCCACGGCGGCGCTCCGGGGCACGCGCATGGGCTCTCCTTGGGGCGGGGGCGGCTTTGTCCTCTGCTGCCTGCCAGTTTACCGCCGGGCGCTGACGGAAACGCGGAGGAGCGGTTCCGGCGGGCTCGCGCGTGGGAGGATTCGGGCAGGGAAGAAAGGGGCGTGCGATGGCGCAGCCGCAGGCGGAGTTCTACTCGGACAACGGCCCGTTCCACGTGACGGCGGGACTGGGGGACGTGATCTCCCGCATCCCGGCAGGGCACACGTTCCGGGAGTTCGGAAACTTCAAGAACGCTCACGGCCGCACCATGGAACTCCAGGCCCGGGAGGGCTCGGGAGAGTTTGTGCTCGTTTCAGGCCGCTCCACGCACGTTGGGCCACCCAGGGAACCCCGTAGAACTCTCTGATCAGGCGACATGCCTCAACGTCCGATTAACCATCCCTTCCGGCTCGTCGGAGCGGGGAGAATCGGCGTTGACTTCGGAGTACACGGCGTGTGCTTCAGAACGCGCCGCCTCGCGGTTGTGCCAAGGCCGCAACCTGTAGCTCGGACACAGCAGAGGGGGCGGCACACCGTTCGGTATGCCGCCCCCTCACGAGCTGGGACGTTGTGGTGCTAGCCCTTCACGGAGCCGGCCATGAGTCCCCTCACGAAGTATCTCTGGAGGGTGAAGAACACCACCAGGGGCATGATCATCGCGATGAACGCACCTGCGGTGAGGAGGTGCTGGTTGTTGCCGAAGTTCGCGCTCGCCATGTTGGACAGGCGCGAGGTGATCGGCTCGGCGGCCTGGTTACCTCCCGTGAACGTGAGGCCCACCAGGAGATCATTCCACACCCACAGCACCTGGAAGATCGCGAAGCTCGCGAGCGCCGGCACCAGGAGCGGGAGCATCACCCGCACGAACAGCGTGGCGTGCCCCGCGCCGTCCACCCGCGCCGCCTCCACGAGGGACTTGGGGATCTCTGCCATGAAGTTGTGCAGGAGGAACGTGGCAAGCGGCAGGGCGAAGCACGTGTGCGCGATCCAGACCCCCAGGAACGGGATGTCACGGAAGATCTGGCTACCGGAGAACACCTGCAGCAGTGGCAGCAGTGCCATCTGCAACGGGACGATCTGGAGGGCGAACACGATCACAAAGAGCGTGTCCCGGCCCTTCCACTCCAGCACCGAGAACGCGTACGCGGCCATCACCGCGATGATCAGCGGAGCGAGCGCACCCGGGATGGTGATCACGAGCGAGTTCACGATGTTCGGGAACAGGTTTCCGGATGCCTGAGTTCCGAACAGCACCGACTCGTAGTTCTCCAGGGTCCAGCCGCCCTCGAGGAACGCGTTCCACCACCCGGAGCCCTTGATGGCCTCCCTGGTGCGGAAGGACGAGACGAACAGCCCGAAGGTGGGGATGGTCCACAGGGCCGCGATGAGGATCGCGACGGCGGAACCCACCCGGGAGGTGAGCATCTGCTTGACCCGTGATACGCCCGGCACCTTCTCCTCCGCAGGAGGGACGGCGGTGGGGGCGGTTGCGACGGTGGTCATGATCCACGCACCTCCTTGTTGATGAGCATCTGGCGGACGTTGAACGCCACGACGGGGATGACGAGGATGAAGATCATCACGGCCAACGCGGATCCGATCCCGTTGTTCCCGTGCACGAATGACTGGGTGTACATCTCCTTGGCCAGCACCGAGGTGCGGAAGTTGCCGCCCGTCATGGTCTGGACGATGTCAAAGACCTTCAGGGTGGAGATGATGATCGTGGTCAGCACCACCACCATGGTGGGCCGGATGGACGGGATGGTGATCTGGCGGAACATCTGCCAGGCGTTCACGCCGTCCAGGCGGGCCGCCTCCACGATGTCCGTGGGGATCGCCTTGATGGCCGCGGAGAGCAGCACCATGGCGAAGCCGGCCTGGATCCAGATCATCACCACGATCAGGAAGAACGTGTTCCACGGCGAGTCCTGCAGGAACCGGATGGGTTCCAGGCCGAGGCCCTTCACCACCGCGTTCGCGAGGCCGGTCTGCTCGAACGCCGCTCCCTTGTAGTCGTACACGAGCGCCCAGATGATCGAGGCGCCCACGAACGAGATGGCCATCGGCATGAAGATGAGAGACTTCGCTGCCGATTCCCCGCGCTTGCCGTCCACGAGGATCGCATACAGCAGGCCGATACCGGTGGCGAAGATCGGCACCAGCAGCACCCACCAGAAGGTGTTCACGAGCGTGACCCGCAGGTTCGGGTCCGTGAAGATCTGGGCGTAGTTGTCCATCCCGATGAAGTTCTGCGTGCGCCGGTCGAAGAACGATGCCCACGTGGTGCGGATGGCCGGGTAGACCAGTCCGAATCCAAGGAACGCGAGAGCAGGCCCGGCAAAGATGGCCACCGCGATCCAGCGGCGGAGGGTGCCATTCTTGACCTTCTCGGTCACCCGGGCGATCAGTAGGAGAAGTGCCACCATGAGGAAGAGGGCGATCACGCCGGTGGCGAGCATGGTCATCTTGTTGGTTGATGCGAGGTCTATCAAGCCCTGCACGGGCTCCTCCCTTCAGGTGCGCCAATGGGGGCAGGAGACCGAGTCTCCCACCCCCATCAGCTACCGGTTCACTGGGTTACCGGCGTGTCAGTTGCTGGGCCACGCCGCCTCGATGGCGTCAGCGGCGCCCTGGGCGTCCACCTGGCCATCGATCCAGTTGGTCATCTGCACCCAGAACTCACCAGCGCCCACCTCGGAGGGCATCAGGTCAGAACCGTCGAAGCGCACGGTGGCACCCTCGTCCTGGAGGAGCTCCATGGACAGGCGCAGGATCGGGGAGCTGGCGTTGTCCAGGTCCACCCCGAGGTTCGCGGAGGAGACGCCACCCACGGTCACCCGCGAGTTCGCCCAGTGCTCGGAGGCCAAGTAGGCCTGGACGGCCTGGGTCTCGTCGCGATCGTTGAACGCGCCCACGAACTCGCCGCCGGTCAGCAGCGGGGTCTCGCCCGCAGTCTCGCCCGGCAGGCCGAACGCGAACACGTCGCCGTCCTCAGCCACGTTGGTGCCCTCCGGCCACTGCGCCTCATAGAAGGAGGCCATGCGGTACATGTAGCAGTTGCCGTCCAGGATCGGCAGGCCGCCGTCGTTGAAGGACGTGGTAGCGATCGAGCGGGAGTCGCCGATTCCACCGTTCACGAAGTCCTCGTTGGTGAGGTAGGCACCCACGGCCTCGATCGCCTCAACGATCTGCGGATCGTTGAACGGGATCTCGTGGGAGACCCACTGGTCGTAGGCCTCGGGGCCCGCGGTGCGGAGCACGAAGTCCTCGATCCAGTCGGTGGCCGGCCAGCCGGTGGCGCCACCGGACTCGATGCCTGCACACCACGGCTTCACAACGCCGTCATCCGCGGTGTCCGTGGCGATCTGCTCGGTGAGGGCCATCATCTCGTCCAGCGTGGTGGGAACCTCGTAGCCGCCCTCGGCGAACATGGAGGGCGAGTACCACACGAACGACTTCACGGAGGACATCAGCGGGGCGGCGTAGAAGGTGCCGTCAACCGTGCCGTAGGCCTTCCAGTCCTCGGACCAGCCGGAGTCCACGTTGGCTTCCACCTCGGCCGGCGCGGGGATGATGTAGCCCTCATCCACCATGCGGTTGAGGAGGCCCGGCTGCGGGAAGACCGCGAGGTCCGGGGCGTTGCCACCCTGGGCCTGGAGCACGACCTGGCTCTCGAACTCGCCGATGCCGTTGTGCTGGATGTCGATGCCCGTGCACTCCTCGAACTCCGCCCAGGACTCATCGAGCTGGTCCGCCTCAACATCGCGGATGGAGGACAGGATGGTCACCTGGGCGCCATCGAAGGTGCCGTAGTCCGCGAACGCGTCGCAGCCGGCCGGGGCCTCGCCGCCAGCCTCCTCGGTGGTCTCATCGGTGCCGGGCTCGGGGGCCTCGGTCACATCGCTGGTCTCGTCTGCGCCGGCACCGGGGGTGGTGGGGTCATCTGCCCCGCCGCCGCCACACGCGGCGAGCACCATGGTCAGCGCTGCGGCAGAGGCCACCATTGCGGTGTTCCGCCGAATTCGGGATGTCTTCACGAATATCCTTCCGTGTCGATCGATAAATAGGGCGCGAAGAAATTCGCACTCGTGGGATCTATCCTTCCCTGAAGGCGGGATTGGTTCAACCAGATTCTCCCGCGGCGAGGTCACGATCCCCTAACGATGGGGTCTGTGCGGGGATTCGTCAGGGGCGGAATCTCAACGAATTGAGCACGGACGCCAGCCCGCCCTCATCCACCGTGGGCGCCACGGCGTTGGCGTGGAGCTTTGTGGAATCCCATGACTGTCCCATTGCAATCGACCATCCAGCCCACTGGAGCATCTCGTGATCGTTATGCCCATCCCCCACCGCAACGGTGGCGAATGGTGAAATGTTCAAGTGTTCCCTAATACGGTCCAAACCGGTGGCCTTGGAAATACCTTCGGGAGCGATATCCACCCAGGCCGTCCAGCCAACGGAGTAACTCACCCCGTGCAAGCCTGCGTCCGCGAGGAGGGCGTGCACGTCCGCCGATTCCAGGTCCGGGGCCCGCAGGGTCACGCGGGAGGCCGGCATCTGGCAGATCTCCTCGAACGGGAGCACCTGGGGAGTGCCCATCACCTCCCCTTCGGGGAAGGGCTGGGTGACCCAACGCTCCGCGTTCCCGTCCTCCACCATGAACAGCGCGGTGGGGACCAGTTCGCGCAGGCGCCGCAGGGTCTGCTCCGGCGGGAAGGTGATCACGTTGAGCAGTTCGAAGCCACCGTCCACCCCCGGGTCCAGCCGGAGCGTGATCGCCCCGTTGGAGCTCACGGCGTAGCCGTGCGTGAGGCCGAGCATCTCCAGGACCGGCCCGGTGCTCTCCGGCCCGCGGCCGGTGGCGATGACCACGTGGGCGCCCGCCTCCACAACGCGCCGGATCGCGTCATACACCTCCGGGAGGCACTCCCCCGTGTGCGTGATGATGGTGCCGTCCACGTCCAGCGCCACGAGCAACTCGGGGCCCACCACGGGAAGGTGGGGCGGGGCGCAGAGGCGGGGGGCGCCGTCGTGGGAGACGGACGACCACGGACGGTGGGCGGGAGAGGCGGGCCCGGTGGCGCCGCGGGCCTCCCCCGCGCGGGGTACCTCCACCATGTCAGGCGACCGGCTCCATGACCTCCAGGCCACCCAGGTAGGGGCGCAGGGCCGCCGGGACCACCACGGACCCGTCCTCCTGCTGGTGGTTCTCCAGCATGGCCACCATCCAGCGGGTGGTGGCGAGCGTCCCGTTGAGGGTGGCCACCGGGCGGGTGCCGGACTCCGTGCGTTCGCGGATGCCGAGGCGACGGGCCTGGAAGGTGGTGCAGTTGGACGTGGAGGTAACCTCCATCCAGCGCTGCTGGGTGGGGAGCCAGGCCTCGCAGTCGAACTTGCGGGCGGCCGAGGAGCCCAGGTCTCCGGCAGCCACATCGATCACGCGGTAGGGGATCTCCACCTTGGCGAGCATCTCCTCCTCCCAGGCGAGCAGCCGGGCGTGCTCCGCCTCCGATTCCTCCTGGGTGGTGTAGGCGAACATCTCCACCTTGTTGAACTGGTGCACCCGGATGATGCCGCGT
>CAZTOM010000069.1:1182-9933 GCA_964615555.1 uncultured Actinomycetaceae bacterium | reverse complement strand
GAGCCCCTGGGCGAACTTGATGCCCGACTCCTGCGCGTAGCCGATCGCGGCCGGGGTACCGGAATCGGGGGTGGGGATCACCAGATCCGCCTCCGCGGGATGCTCGCGGGCGAGCACGCGGCCCATCTGGGTGCGGGCGGCGTTGATGTTGCGCCCCGCGATGGTGGTGTCCGGGCGGGCGAGGTAGACGTACTCGAAGATGCAGCCGGCCGGGGTGGCCTCCGCGAAGCGGTGGGAGACCACGCCCTGCTCGTTGATCACGAGCAGCTCCCCGGGCTCGATCTCCCGTACGAAGCTCGCTCCCACGATGTCCAGTGCGGCCGTCTCGGAGGCCACCGCCCACCCAGAGGCGAGCCGACCGAGCACGAGGGGGCGCAGGCCGAACCGGTCGCGGGCGGCGTACAGCGTGGTCTCGTCGATGAAGGCCACGGAGAACGCGCCGTCCAGCATGGGAAGGACTCGCAGGGCCTCGCGCTCTAGGGAGGGTGCGGGATCCGAGTCATCCCCCCGCAGCAGCGTGGTCATCACGGCCGTGTCCGTGGAGGAGCCGCGGCCGAGCTCACCGCGCAGGTCCGTGCCGTAGCGTTCGCGCGCGATCGCCATGAGCTCACGCGTGTTGGTGAGGTTGCCATTGTGGGCGAGCGCGATGGTGCCCGAGGCGGTGGGGCCGAGGGTGGGCTGGGCGTTCTCCCACGTGGAGGCACCCGTGGTGGCGTAGCGGCAGTGGCCGAGCGCGATGTGGCCGGTGAGGGAGGAGAGGGTCTTCTCATCGAACACCTGGGAGACGAGCCCCATGTCCTTGTACACGAGGATCTTCTCCCCGTCCGAGGTGGCGATCCCCGCGGACTCCTGGCCGCGGTGCTGGAGCGCGTAGAGGCCGAAGAAGGTGAGGCGGGCAACCTCCTCCTCGGAGGCCCACACCCCGAACACCCCGCAGGCGTCCTGGGGGCCCCGCTCCCCGGGGAAGGTTTCGTGGGTCAGGAGACCATCGCCGCGTGCCACGCCGCCATCCTAGTGGTCGAGCGAGAAGGTGACGCGACGCGTCCCAGGATCCGCCTGCGTGAGCTCTGCCGTCACGGCCTCACCGAGTGGCAGGTCCGTGCCCTCCACCCGGGCCTGCACGGCGGGCTCGGGCACCATGAGCGTGCCGCGGTCCTCCTTGCGCTCGTCCACGTCCACCACCACGCCGCGGAAGTCCTCCCCGATGTGGGGCTCCAGGATGAGAGCCTCGATCAGGTCCACAGCCCCGCGCTCGTAACGGTTGGCCCGGCCGCTGCCCTCCGCCATGATCTCCGGGATCGCCGGGAGGTCCGCGAGGATCCGCTCCGGGACGGGCCGCCCCTCGCAGTGGGCCAGGCAGATCTCCAGGCCGTAGCGGTCCACGAGTCGGCGCAGCGGCGCGGTCACATGGGCGTACTCGGAGGCGATGGCCCCGTGCGCCATGCGGTCGTGCGGGGCACCGTCCGTGAAGGCGTGGTACCCGGAGCCGCGGAAGAGGGTGGTGGCCTGCACCATGAACGCCGCGTGGGACGGGATCCGCGAATCCAGCGAGCGCACGAACTGCGGGTACCCGTAGTGGCCGGGCCACTCGATCTCGAGGGCCTTCGCGGTCAGGCGCATCCGGCGGATGTCACGCTTCTTCGCGCGCGGCAGGGTACGGAAGATCCCCACCCCGGCCTCGCGCATGAGCCGCGCCGCCTCGATCCCGGTCAGCAGCGAGACCTGCGCGTTGTAGCTCTCCACCGGCAGGGTGGCACGGAAGACCAGCTCGTAGCCGTCGGGGGTGCGCACCACGTCCTGGTCCGGGATGTCCAGCGAGATACCACCGCGCTCCTCCTCGATCGCGATCCGCCGCTCCCCCACCTCGGCGAGCAGGCGCGGCAGGTCCGAGGGGGCCGACGACGGAAGTCCGCTCCCGCCGTCGAGCGCGTCTTGGACCTGCTCGTAGGTGAGTTGCGCGCGGGACCGCACGAGCGCGAACTCCACGCGCGTCTGGGAGGGGGTGCCCTCGGAATCCAGCTCGAAGGTCCACACGTAGGCGGGGCGGTCCTCGCTCGACAGGAGGGAGGCGGCCCCGGCGGAGAGCGAGAGGGGATGGAGGGGGTAGGACTGGCGCGGCCCGTAGACGGTCACGCCGCGCTCCAGGACCTCGCGGTCCAGCGCGGAGCCCGGCTGGACGAACCGGCCCACGGCGGCGATGGCGTAGCGCACCCGGTGGCCATCCCCGAGGCGCTCGATGTGGACGGCCTGGTCCAGGTCCTTCGCACCGGGTGGGTCGATGGTGACGAACGGGATCTCGGTGAGGTCCGGGGCCTCGAACACCTGGGATGCCGCCTTCGCCGCGTCCCGCTCCGCCTCCTCGCTGAACGCCGGCAGGACACCGATCTCCTCGCGCAGTTCGGCGAGGTGCGGGTAGAGCTCCTCTGGGGCGGCTCCGGTGAAGTTCCGTGACGGCATGTCAGTCCTTGGCGGTGGTGGTGGCGTGCTGTCGGTCCATACGGGCCGCAGACCTGCGGTCCAGGAGGTAGGCGGTGAGGGCCCCCAGCAGCATGCCGGCGGGACCGAGGTAGAGGAGGAAGACCCAGAACGAGTCAGACTGCGTGAGCCCGCTCCACCCGCGGGTGATGATCGCGAGCACGAACGCGATGATCCCGCCCAGCAGGAGGCCGAACGCCACGAACCTGCCGTAGCGCGGGGCACGGCGGTGGCGCACCGTTACCGGGCCATCCGCCGTGATGCCCCGCGGCACCTCGGGTGCCTCGTCCTCCGCGATGGTGGATTCGGTTGGCTCGGCCGGTTCGGTGGGGTGCTGGGTGCTCACGGGGTGGCCTCCGGAGGGATCACGGGCAGGTACGGCCCGAGGTCTGCGCGGACCCCGGAGGCAAACACCTTGCCGGCGCCGAGGGCCTCGGCCCACGCCAGCCTACCCGTGGCCAGCTCCAGCCACGTGCGCGGGTCCGTCTCCACCACGTTCGGCGGCGTTCCCCTCGTGTGGCGGGTCCCCTCCACCACCTGGACGGCCCCGGCAGGCGGGACCCGGACCTCAACGCTGCGGCCGGGATGCTCCTCCGCGAGGCGGGCCAGGGTCCAGCGCACGGCCGTGAGCAGGTCTCCCCTCACGGGGTGAACCCCGGCCGAGAACGAGGCGAGGGCGGCGGCGAGGGCGAGGCGACCGTCGTCGTCGGAAATACGGGGTGGCATGGGGTGATTATCCCAACGAGAGGTGACCGAGGGGAAACGGAAGGGCCGCGACGGGCGCTGGTGGTGACCGAGGGGAAACTGACGGCCGGCGGCGGGTGGGCGTTGGGGGTCGGAGGGGAAACGGAAGGGCCCCGGCCCGCCGAAGCGGAACCGGGGCCCCTCAATGTTCGCTACGTCAGAGCGTCACGTCCTGACGGCGCTGCGCACCCCACAGGGCGGCGGCGCCCAGCAGCACGAACCCACCCGCGAGGAGCGGCATCGAGCCAACGTCAGCGCCGGTCGGCGGGAGCGGCTTGCCCGGCTTGCCCGGCTTGCCGGGGTCGGTGCCCGGCTTGCCCGGAGTGCCACCCTTGCCGTCCATCTCGTAGACCCAGTGGAGCACCTCGACGAAGTTGCCCTCCGCGTCCTCGTAGCCGATCACGAAGGAGACCTCGTCACCCTCGGCGTAGCCGGAGAGGTCCGGAACCGTCACCTCGATGGTGGCCTGACCGGTCTCGTTGAGGTTGTCCGTGATCGTGTTGTCCACCGGGAAGGTGCCGAGCACCTGGCCGTCGAACATCACGGTGAGCTCCGTGGGCTTCGGCTCGTTCGTGGTGAACGAGAGCGAGCTGATGTGGAGCTTGATCACGTCGCCAGTAGTGATCGAGTCGGAGTCACCGAGGTCGGTGATACCGATCGAGCGCTGGGTGTAGTCCGGCGAGATCGGGCCGTCCTGGGCTTCCAGGTAGCTGACCGTGGCGGTCAGGTCGATCATGCCGGTGTCCCGGACGTTCGTGCCCTCGAGGAAGGAGGCGAAGCCATCGCCACCCGCTGCGAGGAACGAGTTCGCGACCACGGTGTAGGTGGCGGCAGGATCGAGCGGCGAGCCGTCAGCGAGGTAGACCGCGAGGATCGTCTCGGAGGCCGGATCGTACTCGTAGGTGAGGCCCGAGACGCCGAGCGCGAGGAACGGACGCGACTTGGGAGTGCCGTCATCGTTGTACTGCCACTGCTCGAGCAGGATCCCGATGATGTCCTCGCCCAGGAGGTCCACGGTCATCAGCGTGTTGCCGAAGGGCTGCACGTTCGCCGCCTCCTCGTAGGTCACCACGCCATCGCCCTCGTCACCGGAGGCCGCGTACGTGAGGTCCGCGCGGAGGCCGCCCGGGTTCATGAACGCGAAGTCCACATCGGTGCCGTACTGCTGGGCCGCCCACAGGTGGGCGTCCGCAATCAGGTTGCCGAGGGTGGACTCGGTGCCACGGTTACCGCCGGGAGCGCCGTCGGAGTTCTGGCCACGGTTGATGTCAGCCGTGATCTCCGCGATCGGCTCGGCGCCCAGGATGGAGGCCTCGGCGACTGCCTCGGCCACGATCTGGGTCACCTCGGTCTCGCCACACGTGGAGGAGTAGCCATCCAGGCTGATGAGCTCGGTGTGGGTGGCCACGATGGTGCCCTCCGCGTCCACGGAGAAGCTCACGTAGGCGAGATGCTCTCCGTACTGGCCGGCCTGCAGCAGCGGCGCGCCATCGGCGGTGGTGCCCTCGTACGTGAAGTGCGAGTCGCCACCGAACGCGAGGTCGAAGCCAACGAGCTGCGTGCCGAACGTCTCGGCGTCATCGTGCATGAGGCCCACGATGAAGTCGATCTCGTCATTGTTCGCGAGCTCGGCTGCCACCTCGTTCATCGCCGCTGCGGGATCGGTCACCACCATCCCCTCGAGGATGTCCGGGCTGATCTTGTCCGGCAGCGTCAGCGGCACAGCGCCCACGAAGGCCACCTGGTAGCCGTTCACCTCCAGCACCACGTGGGTGTCCAGGACCGGCTCCATCGAGTCTGCGTGGAAGAGGTTCGCTGCCACGTGCGGCCAGTTCGCCAGGTCGTCCTTCGCGTAGAAGTCGTCCCAGCCCTTGTCCAGCTCGTGGTTGCCCAGCGAGGAGACGTCGAGCCCCATGGCGTTGAGGACATCGATAGTGGGGATGTCGTTCGCCACGGCGGACACGAACGTGGTGGCGCCGATGTTGTCACCGGAGGAGGTGAACGCCGCGTTCGGGTTGTCCGTCATGAGGCACTGGAGATCCGCAGCGGCCTCCACGATGCGGCCGTGGAAGTCCGTGATGTTGTAGAACGCCAGCTCGGTGTACTCGGACACAACCTCGTACGTGCGAGAGAGGACCTTCTGTCCACCCAGCGTCACGGTCACGTCCAGCTTGGTCGCGTCACCAGCCGGCATGGTCTCCGGGATGGTGAACCGCACCGTCGCGCGGCCTACCTCGTCGTACTGGTCGACGATGGACGGGTCGATGTCGAAGGTGTGCTTAACCGTGGTGCCGAACCGGACCGAGACCGTCTCGGACTTGGGCTCGGTGGTGGAGAACAGGAGCGAGGAGAGCTCGAAGTGGAACTCGTCCCCCGGGCGCACCGTCGCGGCGTCGAGGTTCCCTGCCACGTCGTGGACGCCCACCGCACGCTGCGTGTAGTCCGGCACGAGGGCCTGGTCCTTGCTGGAGGCCATCTCGCCGAGGTAGTCGGAGAAGGTGGCGAGATCGATGAGACCCGTGTCCTTCACGTTCACGCCGCCCTCGAAGGCGTGGAAGTTGTCCCCACCCGATGCGAGGAAGGAGTTGGTGACCACCTTGTACGTAGCGGCGCTGTCGAAGGCCTTACCGGAGTCGAGCACGACGTTGGTGACCGTCTGGGTCGTCGGGTCGTACTCGTAGGTAAGGCCCGCCACGCCGAGCTTGAGGAACGGGCGAGCATCCCCGCTCACCGGGGTGCCATCCGCGTTCTTCTGCCACTGGTCTTCGAGCACGTTGATGATCTGCGCACCCGTGAGCTCCATGGTGATCAGTGTGTTGCCGAAGGGCTGAACGGCTGCCGCCTCACCCAGGGTGACGAGGCCGTCCTCGTCCCCGGCACCGCCGGAGCTCCTGAACTTGAGGTCCGTGCGGATGCCGCCGGGGTTCATGAACGCGATCTCGGCATCGAGCCCCTGAACGGGGTCCTGGGAGGCCGCCCAGAGCTGGGCGTCCGCGATCAGGTTTCCGATGGTGGACTCGCCGCCGCGGTTCTCGCTGCCGTCGGACTGGACTGCGCGGTTGAAGTCCGCGGAGATCCAGCCGAGCGGCTCCTGACCAATCTCGTCGGCCTCTGCCTGGTACTCCGCAGCCATGGCGCGAATCTGTGCGGGGATCGTGCCTTCACAGGTGTGCGGGTATTCGTTGTTCCGCTCGTTGAGAGCCTGGGACATGGTCGGGGCCAGCTCGATCGTGCCGTCGGGGTTCACGGTGACCTCCACCGATGCCACCCGCTCGCCGTACTGACCGGCCTGCATGATCAGCATCGATTCCGCGGCACCGCTGTACACCTGGTGGGTGTGACCGCCGAAGACGATGTCTACGTTCGTGAGACCCGCGGCCGCGCCCGGCATCCCCTCGTGGATGAGGGCGACCACCACGTCGGCCTCGCCGTTCGTCTCGTTGCCATCCTTGAGCTGGGCGGCGTAAGCGTTCACCGAGTCAGTGATCGGCGCGATGGTGTAGCCGTCGAGGTAGCTCGGGGTGATGAGGCTCGGGAGAGCCTCGGTGACGGCGCCGATGAAAGCCACCTTGACCCCGTCCACCTCGATCACCGTGTACGGGTCGAGGACGGGCTCGCCATCCTTCAGGAGGTTCGCGGCCAGGTGGGGCCAGGTCGCTGCCGTGTCCTTGGCCCAGAAGTCGGCCCAGCCCTTGTCAAGCTCGTGGTTGCCGAGCGCAGAGACGTCCAGTCCCAGGGCGTTGAGGATTTCAATGGTCGGGTAGTCGTTCTGGGAGGCAGAGGTGAACGTGGTGCCGCCGATGCTGTCACCAGAGGACGTGAAGATGTCCGCGGGGTTGTCCTGCATGTAGCACGCGAGGCGTCCGGCCTCGGCCACGCTGATCCGCCCGTGGAAGTCCGTGATGTTGTGGATCGTGAAGGTGGTCGGGGCATCCACGTCAAGCGGGTCGACGTCGGTCTCCTCGGCTTCAGCCGCCTCGCCGTCCCCGGTCCCCTCAGCCTCGCCGGCCTCGCCGTCGTCGGTCCCCTCGGCCTCGCCGGCCTCGCCGTCCGTGGCGTCGCCGCCGCCCTCGGCGTCGCCGCCGGGCTCCTGGGTCTCGTCCGCAGCCTCGCCCTCGGAGGGGGCCTCACCGCCGGCGGGTGCCTGCTCCTTGTCGTCCGCAGGATCGGTGGTGGTGTTCTCGTCGCCGGGGTCGCCTGAGGTGTCCTCGGGCTCCACAACAGCAACAGCAGCACTCGAGGTGCTGCTGTCATCGGGGTTCGCTGCGGCCGGTAGCCCGGCAGCCAGGGTTGCGAGTACTGCAACACCCAGCGCCGCCACAGACCTGCGGAAAGGTGAGTGAGACATCGTCATCCTTCGTGAGGGTTCGAAAGTTGCCCCCGTCACAGAAAACGAGGGGCTCCCGCACACGGTAACCCGAACTCAGAAGTTGTGGAAGAGTTTCGATGAACCTGTCATTGCGTTTCACAGAACGTTCACCGGCAGTTGACCCAGCGGCTGGAATGGGAACGGCCGGACCCACCCCGAGGGGTGGATCCGGCCGCTGTGCTGGTCTACGGCTGCGCCGGGTTCCGAACGGCGCCCGCGGTCCCCGCCGCAGTGCGACTCCGTTCTAGATGACTCCCTGCGTGCTAGATGACTACCTGCGTCCTAGATGACTCCCTGTGCGAGCATCGCATCGGCCACGCGCTGGAATCCCGCGATGTTCGCGCCCAGCACGTAGTCGCCCGGCTGCCCGTACTCCTCCGCGGTGGTGGCGCAGATCTCGTGGATGTCCACCATGATCTGCTCGAGCCGCTTCGCAGTCTTCTCGAAGGACCACGAGTCCCGGGACTGGTTCTGCTCCATCTCGAGCGCGGAGGTGGCCACACCGCCGGCGTTTGCGGCCTTCCCGGGGCCGAAGAGCACGTGGGACTCCTGGAGCATGTGGAATGCCTCGGGAGTGGTGGGCATGTTGGCGCCCTCGGCCACGGCGAGCACTCCGTTCTGGATGAGCGCTGCCGCACCCTCCTCCGGGAGTTCGTTCTGGGTGGCACACGGGAGCGCCACGGTGCAGGCCACGTCCCACAGTGAGCCCTGGCCTGCGGGGGTGAACACGGCGTTGGGACGGCGGGCAGCGTAGTCGGAGACTCGGAGGCGCTCCACCTCCTTGACCTGCTTGAGGGTGGCCACGTCGATCCCGTCCTCGTCCACCACGAACCCGGAGGAGTCCGAGATCGTGACGGGCAGGGCGCCCATCTGGTGGGCCTTCTCTGCCGCGTACGTGGCCACGTTTCCGGAACCGGAGATGACCACGCGCTGGCCGTCCATGGACTTGCCGATGGTCCGCAGCATCTGGTCCGCGAAGATGACGGTGCCGTACCCGGTGGCCTCTGTGCGGGCGAGCGATCCGCCCCAGCCCACTCCCTTACCGGTGAGGACCCCGGACTCGTACTTGTTCTCCAACCGGCGGTACTGGCCAAACAGGTAGCCCACCTCGCGGCCACCCACACCGATGTCACCGGCCGGGACGTCCGTGTACTCGCCGATGT
>CAZTOM010000069.1:0-1172 GCA_964615555.1 uncultured Actinomycetaceae bacterium | reverse complement strand
GCCGGGCAGCGCGTTCATGAAGGTCACGTCGAAGCAGAGGAACTTGATGATGCCCCGGTTCACGGAGGGGTGGAACCGCAGGCCGCCCTTGTAGGGGCCGAGCGCGGAGTTGAACTGGACCCGGTAGGCGCGCTGCACGTGCCACTGCCCGTCGTCGTCCACCCAGGGGACGCGGAAGAGGATCTGGCGCTCGGGTTCGATGAGGCGCTCCAGCAGGGCCACGTCCTCGTACTCCGGGTGCTTGTCCACCACGGGCGAGAGGGTGTCGAACACCTCGTGGACCGCCTGGTGGAATTCCTTCTCGCCCGGATTGCGCGCCAGGACCGTCTCGAACGTCCGCGCGACGTACTTGTTCTCCATATGTCTTCCTTCGGTATGAAAAGTCGTGAGGGGTTGGGGCTCAGAAGCGGGAGCGGAGGGTCTCTTCGCGAGCCTCCCGGAGTTCGGCGATCCCGAACGTCCCCACTCCGGCCACCGTGAGCGAATCGCCGCCGGTGGTGCCGATCCGCAGTGCGTGGACGTCGTGCTTGGCGGCCAGCCCCTCCAGGCCGAACGCGTCCGACTCGTCCACCGCGATGAGGGCCCGCGCGCCCGATTCGGAGAAGAGCAGGGTGGCGAGGTCCACCCCGTCTCGCTCGGCGAGCTCCTCCAGGTCCACCGTGGCGCCGATCCCGAACCGGACCGATGCCTCCACGAGGGAGGCCGCGAGGCCACCGGCGGACAGGTCGTGCGAGGCCCGGGAGAGGCCCTGGGTGGCGGCGTCGATCAGGAGGTCCGCCAGGTCGGACTCGGCACCGAAGTCCACGCGGGGCGGCCTGCCCCCGAGGTGCCCGAAGATCGCGCGTGCCCATTCGGAGCCGGAGAGCTCCGTGGCCGTCCGCCCCAGCAGGTAGACCGCGAGCCCCTCGCTGTGCCACCCGGAGGGGATCACGCGCGAGACGTCGTCCACCACGCCCAGCACCGCCACCACCGGGGTGGGGTTGATCGAGGAGTCGATCAGGCCCGGATCACCGGTGGAGTTGTAGAGGGAGACGTTGCCGCCAGTGACGGGGATCTCCAGTTCCTGGCACCCGTCCGCGAGCCCGGTGATGGCCTGCACGAGCTGCCACATGGCGTCCGGGTCCTCCGGGGAGCAGAAGTTCAGGCAGTCGGAGATCGCGAGGGGGCGCGCA
>CAZTOM010000068.1:9635-9963 GCA_964615555.1 uncultured Actinomycetaceae bacterium | reverse complement strand
CGGTGATGACGTATGCGGACGTGTGGGAGGACTACGTCACCCGCCAGGCGCGCTGGGTGGACTTCGGACACGATTACAAGACCCTCGACGTCACCTACATGGAGTCCGTCATCTGGGCCTTCAAGCAGCTCTATGACAAGGGGCTCGCGTACGAGGGCTACCGCGTGCTCCCGTACTGCTGGAACGACCAGACCCCCCTGTCCAACCACGAGCTGCGGATGGACGACGACGTCTACCAACCCCGTACGGACCAGACCGTGACCGTGGGCGTGCGTCTGCGTGCGCCCGGTCAGGTGGTGTTGGACGGTGCGCTTGCGTTGATCTGGAC
>CAZTOM010000068.1:5534-9625 GCA_964615555.1 uncultured Actinomycetaceae bacterium | reverse complement strand
GACGACGCCGTGGACCCTGCCGTCGAACTCGGCGATCGCCGTCCATCCCGAGGTCCGTTACGCGGTGGTGCGGCCCTCCGAGGGGGCGCTCGCCGGGGAGCGGGTGCTGCTGGCCGAGGCGCTCGTGGCCGCCCACGCGAAGGAGCTCGGGGAGGAGCCCGAGGTGGTGGCGGTGTTCACGGGCGCCGAGGTGGAGGGGGTCCGCTACGCCCCGGTCCTGCCGTACTTCAAGGACGCGGCCGCGGCCGGCGAGGCACCCGGGGAGAACGCGTTCCAACTGATCCTCGCGGACTACGTGACCGTGGAGGACGGCACCGGGCTCGTCCACCAGGCCCCGGCCTTCGGTGAGGAGGACATGGCGGCCTGCGCCGAATACGGGATCGGCACCGTGGTGCCCGTGGACGCGCGCGGGCGGTTCACCTCCGAGGTCTCCGACTACGCCGGGATGCACGTGTTCGAGGCCAACCGGCACATCATCGCGGACCTGCGCGAGGGCAGCGGGCCGGTGGCCCGCCTGCCGGAGGGGGAGCGCCCCGTTCTGGTGAGGCAGGCCTCCTACGAGCACCCGTACCCGAACTGCTGGCGCTGCGGCGAGCCGCTCATCTACAAGGCCGTGACCTCCTGGTTCGTGCGCGTGACCGCGTTCAAGGACCGCATGGTGGAGCTCAACCAGCGCATCACGTGGGTGCCGGACCACATCAAGGACGGCATCTTCGGCAAGTGGCTGGAGAACGCCCGGGACTGGTCCATCTCCCGGAACCGCTACTGGGGCACGCCCATCCCGATCTGGGTCTCGGACAACCCGGAGTTCCCCCGCACGGACTGCTACGGGTCCCTGGCGGAGTTGGAGCGCGACTTCGGGCGCCTGCCGATGACCCGCGAGGGCGAGGTGGACCTCCACCTGCCCTACATCGACGAGCTGACGCGTCCCAACCCGGACGACCCCTCCGGCCAGTCCACCATGCGCCGCATCCCGGACATCCTGGACGTGTGGTTCGACTCCGGGTCCATGCCGTTCGCCCAGGTGCACTACCCGTTCGAGAACCAGGAGTGGTTCGAGCACCACTACCCGGGCGACTTCATCGTGGAGTACATCGGGCAGACCCGCGGGTGGTTCTACACCCTCCACGTGCTTGCCACTGCCCTGTTCGACGTGCCCGCCTTCACCTCCTGCATCTCCCACGGGATCGTGCTCGGCAACGACGGCCGGAAGGCCTCGAAGAAGTACCGCAACTACCCGGACCCCACGGAGATGTACCAGACCTACGGGTCCGATGCGGTGCGCTGGCTGCTCATGAGCTCCCCCGTGCTGCGCGGCGGCAACCTCGTGGTGGCGGAGGAGGGGATCCGGGACGCCGTGCGCCACGTGATCCTGCCGCTGTGGAACACGTGGTACTTCCTGGCCCTCTACGCGGGGACCGTGGACGGCGGGGCAGGGTACGAGGCACGCATGCTGGACCTGGAGGACCCGGCCGTGGTGGAGGGTCTGGGCGTGATGGACCGCTACCTGGTCTCCCGCACCGCCGTGCTCGCGGATGAGGTTCGCGCCCACATGGACGCCTACGACATCCCGGCCGCCACCGTGGCCGTGCGCGACTAACTGGACCTGCTGACCAACTGGTACTTGCGCACCCAGCGCGACCGGTTCTGGGTGGAGGACCGTGCCGCCTTCGACACCCTTGCCACGGCCCTCGACGTGCTCACGCGGGTGGCCGCCCCCCTGCTGCCGCTCGTGACCGAGGAGATCTGGCGCGGGCTCACCGGCGGCCGTTCGGTCCACCTGACCGACTGGCCGAAGCTCCCGGCCACCGCCGTGGACGGTGACCTGGTGGCCGCGATGGACGAGGTCCGCGCCGTGGTCTCTGCCACGCACGCGCTGCGTAAGGCCAACCGGCTGCGCGTGCGCCAGCCGCTGCGCCAGCTCTCCGTGGTGAGTGCCGATCCGGCCGCGCTCCAGCCCTTCACGGGGCTGATCGCCTCCGAGGTCAACGTCAAGGGCGTGGTCCTCGCGGACGCGGCCTCCTCCGGGCTCGAGGTCACCCGCGAGCTCACCATCAACCCGCGCGAGCTGCCCGGTGAGGTCCGCCGCCACACCTCCGAGCTGTTCCGTGCCCAGAAGGAGGGGCGTTGGTCCGAGGTGGAGGAGGGTGTGCAGATGGACGTGCTCGTGGACGGTGAGCCCGTGGTCCTCCTTCCCGGCCAGTACCAGCTCACCACCTCCGTCAACGCGGAGGAGGGCTCCGCGGCCGACGTGCTCGCCTCCGGCGCGTTCGTGGTGCTCGACACCGTGCTGGACGAGGCCCTCGAGGCGGAGGGGTACACCCGCGACCTCGTCCGGCTCGTGCAGGACGCCCGCAAGGAGAAGGGGCTCCACGTGGCCGACCGGATCGCGCTCACGCTCGCCCTCCCGGAGGACAAGCGCGCCTGGGTGGAGGCCAACGCCGAGATGCTGCAGCGCGAGACCCTCACCCTCGAGCTCGACTTCGTGGACACCGACGGCACCGCACCCCAGGTGGACCGCCTCGAGAAGGTGGCCAGGTGAGCGGCGGCGTCGGAACGGAACCCCGGATCGACCGGGCGGGGAAGGTGGAGCGGTGAGCGACGTCGTCGGGAAGCGTGACGGGAAGGGAGCCGGGGAGGACCCGGCGGCACTCGCGCGGGTGGAGGAGATCTACCGCGCCATCCTGACGCGCGCGCCGGAGCATGACTTCGAGCCCACGCTGGAGCGGGTGGAGGCGGTGTGCGAGCTGCTCGGCGATCCGCAGGGCGCCTTCCGCACCATCCACCTGACCGGCACGAACGGGAAGACGTCCACGGCGCGGATGATCGAGTCGCTGGTGCGGGCGATGGGCCTGCGTACCGGGCGCTTCACCTCGCCGCACCTGACCGATGTGCGCGAGCGGATCGTGGTGGACGGCGAGCCGATCTCTGCGGAGGCCTTCGTGGCCGCGTGGGAGGACGTGGAGCCCTACATCGAGATGGTCGATGAGCGCTCGCAGGCCGATGGGGGGCCACGGCTGAGCTTCTTCGAGGTGTTCACGGTGATGGCCATCGCCGCGTTCGCGGACGCGCCGGTGGACGTGGCCGTGATCGAGGTGGGCATGGGCGGCCTGTGGGACGCCACGAACGTGGTGGACGCGGATGTGGCGGTCCTCCTGCCGGTGGCCCAGGACCACGAGCAGTGGCTCGGGCACTCGCTTGCGGACATCGCGAACGAGAAGGTGGGGATCATCAAGGAGGGCTCCACCGTGGTGGCCGCCGAGCAGGTGGAGGAGGTGGCCGGAATCCTCACCACCGCCGCCGCCACGGCCGGGGCGCGGCTGCTGGAGGAGGGCCGCGACTTCGCCGTGGCCGCCCGCGAGGTGGCCGTGGGCGGGCAGGTGGTCACTCTCAGCACGCCGGCCGCCACCTATGCGGACATCCCGCTGCCCTTGTTCGGGGCGCACCAGGCCCACAACGCGGCCGTGGCACTCACCGCCGTGGAGTCGTTCTTCGGGGGCGGGGCACTCCCGGGTGACGTGGTGGAGGAGGGCTTCATCGAGGTCCGTTCGCCCGGGCGCCTCGAGGTGGTGCGCACCTCGCCCACGGTGTTGGTGGATTCGGTGCACAACCCGCACGGTGCGGCTGCGTTGCGGGAGGCCGTGGCGGAGGCGTTCGCGTTCGAGCACGTGGTGGGTGTGTTCGCGGCAATGGCGGACAAGAACGTGGAGGGCATCCTCGTGGAGCTCGAGCCGCTGCTCGACTCGATCGTGGTCACGGGCATGGACTCCTCGCGTGCGATGGATCCGGCGGATCTGGCCGATCTGGCGCGGGACGTGTTCGGTGAGGACCGGGTGCACGTGGAGCGCCGGCTCGCCGATGCCGTTGACCGCGCTGCTGGACTCGCCGAGGCCGAGGGCGGGCCGGCTGGGACCGCGGGCGTGCTGGCGGCGGGCTCGGTGATCCTCGCCGGTGCGGTACGCAGGCTCTTCGGCAAACAGTAGGTCGCGCCCGTCTCCACACGGCACAGTAGAGACCAGGACGAGGGAAGGACCTAGCGGTGAAGAAGCTCATCAACGCACCCGCCGATGTGGTGGTGGAGGCCGTCCAGG
>CAZTOM010000068.1:2967-5434 GCA_964615555.1 uncultured Actinomycetaceae bacterium | reverse complement strand
GCGGTGAAGAAGCTCATCAACGCACCCGCCGATGTGGTGGTGGAGGCCGTCCAGGGGTTCTGCCTCGCCCACGAGGACCTGGTCCGTCCCGGCGACGACGGCGCGTACGTTGCGAGGAAGGACGCCCCCGTTGCGGGCAAGGTGGGTCTCGTATCGGGGGGCGGAAGCGGGCACGAGCCGCTCCACGTGGGATTCGTGGGGCCCGGGATGCTCGATGCCGCCGTGCCGGGTGCCGTCTTCACCTCGCCTACTCCGGACCCGATTCTTGCGGCGATCCGGGCCGTGGACGGAGGCGCCGGCGTGCTCCTGATCGTGAAGAACTACACGGGCGACGTGCTGAACTTCGAGACCGCTGCCGAGCTCGCGGATGCCGAGGGTATCGAGGTGGCGAGCGTGCTCGTGGATGACGACGTGGCGGTGGAGGACTCCCTCTTCACCGCGGGCCGCCGCGGCGTGGCAGGAACGGTGATGGTGGAGAAGATCGCGGGTGCCGCCGCCGAGCGCGGTGATGACCTGGCGCAGGTCACGGAGATCGCAAACCGGGTGATCGCGAACGTCCGGTCGATGGGGGTGGCCCTGACTGCGTGCACGGTGCCCCACGCCGGCGTGCCCTCCTTCGAGCTGCCCGAGGACGAGGTGGAGCTCGGGATCGGGATCCACGGCGAGCCAGGCCGCCGGCGCGTCCCGATGAGCACGGCGGACAAGGTGGCCGACCAGTTGCTGGACCCGGTCCTCAAGGACCTGGACCTCGAGCGAGGCGAGGAGGTGCTGCTGCTCGTCAACGGGATGGGCGGCACCCCGCTCTCCGAACTGCACATCGTGTATCGTCACGCCCGGGCTCGGCTCGAAGAGGCCGGGATCCGGGTGGTCCGCTCGCTGGTGGGCGACTACGTGACCGCCCTCGAGATGCAGGGTGCGTCCCTGACGGTGCTGCGACTCGACGACGAGCTGAAGGAACTGTGGGACGAGCCGGTGCGTACCGCCGCACTGGTGAAGGGCTGAGCATGGAGTCTCTGGGAGCGCAGTGGGCGCGCGCGTGGATGCGGCGTGCCGCCGCCGACATCGCGGCCAGGCGCATCGACCTCATCGAACTCGACCGCGCCATCGGGGATGGCGACCACGGCGAGAACATGGACCGCGGATTCGCGGCGGTACGCAACGGGCTGGATGAGGGCGCGCAGACGCCGTCGGACGTGCTGCGGGCGGCCGCCACCACCCTGATCTCCACGGTGGGAGGGGCGGCGGGACCGCTCTACGGGACGGCGCTGCTGCGGGCCGCGAAGGCCGTGGCGGGCACCCCCGGGCTGGACGGGGAGGGCGTGGTGGCACTCCTCGAGGCAGGGCTCACGGGGATTCAGGACCGCGGACGGGCTACCGAGGGCGAGAAGACGATGGTGGATGCGTGGGCGCCCGCGACCGCCGCGGCCCGGGAGCGCGCGGGGTCCGGGGGCGGCGCCGTCGAGGTGCTGGTGGCGGCCGCCCGGGCCGCCGCGGCCGGAGCGGCGGCGACGGCGCCCATGGTGGCCACCAAGGGGCGGGCCTCCTACCTGGGGGAGCGCTCCGCGGGGCACCGGGACCCGGGGGCGGAGTCCTCGTGGGTGATCCTCGCCTCAGCCGCGATCGCGGCGGGTGCCGATCCGGCGGGTGTGGGCGAGGGGCAGGCAGAGTAGGACCATGGGAATCGGGATCGTGATCGTCTCCCACTCGGCCCGGCTGGCCGGGGGAGTGGTGGAGCTTGCCACCCAGATGGCCCCGGACGTGCTCATCCGCGCGGCCGGTGGCCTTGAGGACGGTTCCCTGGGGACCTCCTTCGAGCGGGTCTCCCGGGCAATCGACGACCTGCTGCGGGCAGGGGACGGCGTGCTGGTGCTCTCCGACCTCGGCTCCGCCACGATGACGGCCGCCACGGCCATCGAGTTCCTGGACGAGGGGACCCCGGTGGTCCTCGCGGACGCGCCCCTCGTGGAGGGGGCCGTGGCCGCAGCCGCCGTGGCCCAGGGCGGGGGCACGCTCGCCGCCGTGGTGGCGGCCGCGGAGACGGCGGGCCACAGCTTCCCGGTGGAGCGCCCCCTGGGTGGGCCCCAGCGCAGCGAGCCCGGCCCACTCGCACCGGCGACGGGCCGTGAGGGTGGACTCCTGCTGGATGAGCCCGGCGCGGCCGCCGCGCCCGCTGCCCAGGCCGTGGAGGGCGAGGTGAGCCGCGTGGTCCGGCTCGTGAACGAGATGGGCCTCCACGCCCGTCCGGCCGCCCAGATTGCGTCCCTCGCGGTGGCGCAGGATGCCCGCGTGACCATCAATGGGGCGGATGCCACCAGCGTCATCGCCCTCCTGGGGCTCGGGCTCGCCCCGAACGCCGAGGTGACGGTCACCGCCAGCGGTGAGGGGGCCGAGCAGGCCCTCGACGCCGTGGCCGGCCTCATCGAGGCCGGATTCGGGGAGGCAGGAGCATGAGCGCCAACGAGGCCGC
>CAZTOM010000068.1:0-2867 GCA_964615555.1 uncultured Actinomycetaceae bacterium | reverse complement strand
GCGCGCCGGCTCTTCGCCACCACCATCCTCGGCCTGGAGGCCGTGATCATTGTCCTGGCCGGGCTCGTGCTGGTCCGCCTCGAGCCGCACAACGAGGCCGCCATCTGGGTGGTCACCGCCGTGGTGCTGGTCCTGGCACTTGCTGCGATCGGCACGCTGCGCAGTGGCGTGGGGATCGGGATCGGCTCGGTACTGCAGATCGCGCTGGTGCTCTCCGGGATCTGGATCCCCATGATGTGGATCCTGGGCGGGGTCTTCCTCATCCTGTGGGTGATGGCCGTGGTGCTGGGCACCAAGATCGACCGCGAGCGCAAGGCGTACTGGGAGGAGCACCTCGCAGAGTAGGCTCACTTCCATGACTGAGCGATCCCTTGTCCTTGTGAAGCCCGACGGTGTGCGCCGCGGTCAGGTGGGAGAGGTCCTCCGCCGGATCGAGGCGAAGGGCTACGTGATCGAGGCCCTGCAGATGGTGGAGGCCACCGAGAAGCAGCTGCGCACCCACTACGCGGAGCACGCGGAGAAGTCCTTCTTCCCCGATCTCCTGGACTACATGTCCGGCGGCCCCGTGGTGGCCGTGGTGATCTCCGGTTCCCGCTGCATCGACGGCTTCCGCTCCCTCGCGGGCGCCACCAACCCCACCGTGGCAGCCCCCGGCTCCATCCGCGGAGACCTCGCGCGGGAGTGGACGTCCGGCCGCATCGAGAACGTGGTGCACGGCTCGGACTCCGTGGCCTCGGCCGAGCGCGAGATCCCGATCTGGTTCCCGAACCTCTGAGTACCCGCGGGGAGGGACCCACCCGCGAGGAGGGGCCCACCCGCTAGGAGGAGCCCACCAGGGAGGCCAGGAGCGCCTCGGCCTTCAGGTGGACCTCGGCGAGTTCGTGCGCGGGGTCCGAGAGCGCAGTGATTCCCCCGCCCACGCCCACGTGCGCCCCCGTCGCGTCGCTCACCACGCTGCGGATCACCATGGCGAGTTCCGCCTCGGCGGCGTCGATGATGCCGAAGCACCCGGAGTAGACCCCGCGCGGGTGTCCCTCGAGCCGCCCGAGTAGTTCGACCGCCCGGCGCCGTGGCACGCCCGTCATCGAGCCTGCTGGGAAGAGCGCCTCGAGGGCGTCGAGGGGGCCGAGCCCCTCCCGGAGCCGACCCGTCAGCGTGGAGACGAGCTGGTGGACCGTTCGGTAGCCCTCCACGGCGAGCAGTTCGGCTGCCTCAACCGAGTCCGGTTCGCACACGCTCGCCAGATCGTCCCCTGAGGCCTCCACCACCGCCAGGTGCTCCTCCATCTCCTTCGGGGAGGATGCGAGCTCCGCGGCCAGGCGCGAGTCCTCCCGGGGATTGGCGGAACGGCGCCGCGTGCCCTTGATGGGGCGCGTGGAGACGGTGCGGCCGTCCACGCGGAGGAACTGCTCCATCGATGCGCTGGAGAGGCAGGTCCCGCCGATGCGGAGGAACCCACCGCGCGGGACCGGGCTGAGTCGTCGGAGGCGCAGGTGGCTCGCCACTGGGTCGATCGGTGCCGTCTCCACGGCGGTGGTGAGGCACAGCACGTCCACCTCTCCGTCCCGGATCAGCTCAAGGCAGCGGGCGATGAGCTCCAGGTACACCTCGTCCTCGTGGCGGGGGCGGGCGGGTGGAGCCCCGGCTCCCGCCGCCGGCATCCCGGCAGGGCGGAGTCCCTCGGGCAGGTCCCACGCCAGCCCGGGCGACCGGGCGGCCAGGTGTCCCGTGCCCGATCCATCCACCACCAGCCAGCGGTCCGGCCGCAGCCATGCCGCCTGCGGGAAGCGCGAGGGATGTGGCGGCGTCCCGGCGGGAAGGTCCAGCAGTTCCACCCCGGCCTCGTAGCCGAGCCAGCCCACCCACGGCCCCGGCTCCCCCGTGAGCTCACCGCGCACCTGGGCAAGGGAGTCCCCGATCAGGCGCGTCCCCCCGAAGCCGAGCAGGTGCCAGCCGCCACCGGATGAGTCAAGCCACACGACGTCGTCGTGGAGCCCGGCGAGGTGGACGAAGACGGCTTCCACATCCACGCCGGCCACCGGCGTGCTCCAGCCGGGACGCAGCCGGCCGAGCAGGGGAGCGGTCATAGACTCCAGTGTATGGACGGGCGAGCGGGCGGCGCGGCGGGCGGGCCCAGGGTGCTCGTCTCCGACTCGTGGGTGGTGGACGGCGGGCGCGTGGTGGGCCTAACGGACCACGTGGAGCGGTTCGCGAGGGGCGTGGCGGGCGCCGGAGGCGATGCCGCCACCGCTGCGGAGTTCCTGCTGCATGCCGCCCGCGCAACCCCCGGCGAGGGCCGCTGGTTCCCGCGGGTGGACTTCCTCGAGGGTGGGGAGTTCCGGCGCGTGGAGCGGCCGGCATCGGCGCCGTGGGAGAGCGCCGCCCTGTGGACCTCGCCGGTGGACCCGCGCACCCAGCCGTGGACCAAGGGCCCGGACATCGCCGCCGGCCACGCCCTGCGCCGGGCCGCCGCGCGCCGCGGGGCGGACGAGGCTGTCATCGTCTCCGGCGGCACCCTCGCGGACAGCGCGTTCAGCGCGCTCGCCTGGTGGCGAGGGACCACCCTCTGCCACGTCCCCGACGACGTCCCCCGCGTTGACTCCACCACCCTGCGCTGGGTGCGGGCCGAGGCCGCGCGGCGGGGCGTGTCCGTGGTTGCGGAACGCTGCCGTCCCGCCGACCTTGCGGGGTGCGAGGTGTGGATGCTCAACGTCTCCGTGGGCATCTGTCCCGCCCGCACCTGGGTGGGCGGCCCTCCGCTGCGCCAGCCGGATCCCACCCGCCTGCGCGCTTGGCGCGCCAGCTACGCCGCCGCCCGCGCCTGAACCGCCGCCCGCACCCGCACCGCCGCCCGCGCCTGAACCGCC
>CAZTOM010000067.1:0-9981 GCA_964615555.1 uncultured Actinomycetaceae bacterium | reverse complement strand
GGCCGGGCCGCGCCATCCTCTCGGATGCGCAACCCGGCCTCTCAATGCGAGCAGTCCGTTACCGGTCTACGGAGAGCCGCCCACCGTCGATCACGAACTCGTTGCCGTGGTAGAACTCGGCGTCATCGTCCATGAGGAAGGAGACCGTGGCCCCGAGGCCCGCGGGCTTGCCGAAGTGCCCCACGGGATGGCGTGCCAGTTCCTGATCGAGGAAGCCCTCAGGCAGCGAGGGTAGCGCCTTCTCCAGGATGGGCGTGAAGTGGGTGCCCGGGTGGATGGTGTTGACGCGGATGTCGTAACCGTTGGCGGAGACGTAGGCCACGGCGGCCTTCGTCAGCCCGATCACGCCGGCCTTGGACGCCGAGTAGGAGGCGGTGGTGGCCTGGCCCACGTAGCCCATGGCGGAGGACATGTTCACGATCGCGCCGCGTGGTTCCTGGTCCTTCATCACGCGGACGGCCGCGCGGGTGCCCAGGAAAACGCCGTCGAGGTTGATGGACATGACCTTGCGCCACAGCTCGAAGTCCATGTCCAGGTCTCCGGGGGGCGCGATACCGGCGTTGTTGACCAGGCAGTCGAGCCGGCCATACTGCTCGATCACGTGTGTGGTGAGGGTGTCCCACTGCTCCTCGCTGGAGACGTCGTGCTGGACGAAGCTGGCGCGCTCGCCGAGCTCCTTCGCGAGCTTCTCGCCGCTCTCCGCGTCCACGTCCGCGATCACCACGGTGACACCGTCTGCGATGAGGCGGCGAACGATCGCCTCGCCGAGTCCGCTCGCTCCACCGGTGACGATTGCCGTCTTGCCCTCATGCCTCATTGCAGTCCTTCCTCTCGTTCGGGGGTACCTCTAACGGTCGCACCCGGCGGCAGAGGTGTCAACGAGTGCTGACGTTAGCTCGTGGTTGGGTCACGCCCGTCGACGACGAGTTGTAGCGTTCTCGCGATCGTCGCCTCGTACTGTGGCTGGGTCACGTCCGGGAGTTGCTGCAGGAGGCGGGAGGTGGCGGCCCCCGTGAGGATCGCCTGGATGGCGCTGGCGCGAGCGGTGGCGTCGGGTCCGCCGATTGCTGTCCTGATCTGTTCGTGGACGGGCATGTAGAGGTGCTCGTGGAGGATGCGGTGGACGGTGTCGCTCGCCCCTGCGCGAAGGGAGAGGGCGAGTTGCTGGTCTTCGTTATTGGGGTGGATCACGCGCCGCGCCATGGCGGCGCCCCACCGGTCTCGGGGCTCGGTCCGGAAGATGTGGTCCAGGCCGAATCCCTCCCGGATGTCTTCCACCACCGCTTGGAAGAGACCCTCTTTGGTGCCGAAATAGCGATTCACGAGTGCTTGGTCCACACCTGCATGGGATGCGATGGTGCGCACGCCCACTGCCTCGAACGGGGCTTCGGAGAAGCAGGCGAGGGCGGCCTCGAGAAGGGCGCTGCGCGTGGCTGCTCCGTCGCGGCGCGGGGTCCGGGTGGTTGGCGTACCGGCGCAGTCCTTTCCGCGCACGATCGCGGAGACCGCGGTCTGGGCGATCCCGAACTCGGCGGCGAGCTCCTTCTGCGTGGCGCCGGCGGCGTAGCGCTCGCGGAGGAGGACTACCTGGGGGTCGGTCAGTGCCATGTGTCCATGATCCCTGACGTGGGGACGCGCCGAGTGGATGCAAGCCCCGAGCCTGGGTACAGGTATCCGAGTGCTACCGTCAGCGTGTGGACGTGCATGAGGTGATTCGGGAGATCCGGGCGTTCAGCGAGGAGCGCGACTGGGGGCAGTTCCACTCGCCAGAGAACTTGGCCAAGTCGATTTCGATCGAGGCCGGGGAGCTCCTGGAGTGCTACCAGTGGGGCTCGGATGATGTGGACGCAGACGCAGTCAAGGAGGAGCTCGCAGACGTGCTCACCTACTGCCTTCGACTCGCGGACATCGTGGGCGAGGACGCGCTCGAACTTGTGCTCGCCAAACTGGCCAAGACCCGCGAGAAGTATCCAGTTGAGGCCTCGCGCGGCCGCAGCACGAAGTACGACCGCTTATGACGAGCCCTGAATTCACGATCGAGCGTCTCAAGTTCCGAGCGGCTGACATCGAGGCGTGGGCCAAGGGTGCTGCTCGGCGGTCGAACTGGCCGGTGGTCTACACGCTCGAGGGGGCCACGGACATCTACGTGGGTGAGTCCCTCAACGCTGCTGCCCGCATGCGGCAGCACCTCACAACAGCCTCCAAACATCACCTCACTGGGATCCGCGTGGTGATGGATGAGACGTTCAACAAGTCCGTATGCCTCGATCTGGAGTCCTTCCTGATCCGGATGCTCGCGGGCGACGGCGTCTACCAGGTGCTCAACCGGAACGAGGGGATCACAGATTCCGACTACTTCGCGAGGGAGCAGTACCAGGAGAGATTCGAGCAGATCTTCGAGGAACTGCGCTCGAAGGGGGTGTTCACGCGCACCATCCCGGAGATCGTCAACTCTGACCTCTTCAAGCTCTCCCCGTTCAAGGCGCTGACGGAGGACCAGGCCGCAGCAGTCGAGGACATCGTGGAGGGACTTCTGGAGGACGTCGAGCGCGGCACCTCCAGCCAGATCGTGGTCCAGGGTGATCCGGGCACCGGCAAGACGATCCTGGGCATCTTCCTCATGAAGCTCCTCCGGGACATCGCCACCACCGAGCCCGAGGAGGAGTTCGATATCGAGTCTTTCTTCGGGGAGTTCTTCACCCAGGGCAACCGGGAACTCGTGAAGGACTTTCGAATCGGGTTGGTGGTGCCACAGCAGTCGCTCAGGAAGTCGATCCAGGAGGTGTTCAGGAAGACCCCCGGACTCTCGCCTGACATGGTGCTCACCCCCTTCCAGGTGGGCGAGGCCGAGGAGCACTTCGATCTCCTGATCGTGGACGAGGCGCATCGTCTGAACCATCGCGCCAATCAGCCGTCTGCAACTCAGAACACCAAGTACTCCGAGATCAACTGGAAACTCTTTGGGAACGACGACTACCACTGGACACAGGTCGATTGGCTCCGGAAGAAGAGCACCCACCAGATCCTTCTGCTCGATGCCTTCCAGTCAGTTCGTCCCGCGGACGTGCCCCGCGAACTGCTGACCAAGTTGACCACCCAAGCGCGGGAGGCCGGTCGGCACTACGCACTCCTGACCCAGATGAGGGTACGAGCAGAGGACGACTACGTCGGATACGTCCGCCGCGTCCTCTCCGGGACGCAGCATGAGCGTGAGGAGTTCCCTGGTTACGACCTGAGATTCTTCGGCGATTTCGATGAGATGAGGCTGGAGATCGAGAAGCGCGAAGCCGAGCACGGACTCGCGCGGCTGGTGGCCGGCTACGCGTGGCCATGGGTCTCGAAACGTGACCCTCATGCTTTCGACATCCACCTCGGCGCCTCGAAGCTGCAGTGGAACCGAAGGGCCACGGACTGGATCAACTCGCCGAGCTCCGTGAACGAGATGGGCTCGATCCATACCGTCCAGGGATACGACCTCAACTATGCGGGTGTGGTGATCGGCAACGACCTCCGATACGACGCCCGCGCCCGGAGGCTGCGGTTCAATCGGGATTCCTACTTCGACGCGAAGGGTAAGGAGAACAACCCCCGCCTCGGGATCGTCTACTCCGACGACGACCTGCTGAAGTACGTCGCCAACATCTACGCCGTGCTCCTCACGCGCGGAATCATGGGGACCTATATCTACGTGTGCGATTCCGCGCTGCGCGCGTACCTCAGGGAGTTCTTCTGACGTGCAAGCATCAGCGGGTCTGGAGCCCCTGAAGGAGCAACGCACGGCGATCCACCAGAAGGCGGCGATGGTGCTCTTGGGTGGTCCGGGCTCGGGTAAGGCCGTGATCGTCCTCGCGTTTCTGGTGGGAGCGGGCCACCCAGTGACGTTCCGTCTTGGACGCCACGTGTTCCAAGTCATTCACGACGACGTTGCGCAGGGTGGCGGGAAGACGCGCACCTTCCGTCTAGGAGATGTTCCAGTGGTCTCGCCCACCCAACGCCACAACTCTCCACCGGCATCGAACTCGTCACGTCCCAAACGCTTTAAAAGTTATGACTCCCCACGAAATGGTGCTTGTAAGCTTCATAAGTATGCATAACGATGGTTGCATGGAAACAGAGCCACTCATTCACGGTGGCGAGTCGCTGACTGTCGAGTTCAAGTCCAAGGTGGACGACGCGGAGCTCGTGAAGGCAGTGACATGTCTGGCGAACGCGGACGGAGGCGTCCTCCTGATAGGCGTCGATGACAAGGGCCAGGTCGTCGGAGCTAGTCAACGGCCCGGTGGGCATATGGACCCAGCCCGCGTTGCGGCCATGGTTCAGAACAAGACGCTTCCCCCACTCGGCGTCGAGGTGTCACTCGAGGAGCTTGAGGGCAAGCGGATCTTCCGGGTGAATGTCCCACGCGCAGTGCACGGCCCGATCGGAACCAAGGATGGATACTTCACAAAGCGGGTGCTGGACCCTCTTGGGAAGCCGCAGTGCGTCCCAATGTCGGCCCACGACATCGTGAGTCTCGGCTTTATGACCCGGGGCCAGGACTACGCAGCATCAACTGCTTTTGGCGCCTCCATCGACGACCTTGAGCCCTCCGAATTCGATCGGTACCGAAGACTCGCGACTCAGGCAGGCGACGGTACGGCCCACCTCAGCGACGCGGATATTCTGAGCGCACTCGGACTTGTACCCCTTACGGGCGGTATCGCACTAGGTGCGGTCCTCCTCTTTGGGAAGGAGACCTCGCTTTCGCGGTGGGTCCCCAATGCCGAGGTTCTTTTCCAGGATCTGCGCCCAAGCACCACTGCTACGAACCTTAGATTCGTCAGCCCGCTGATTCGCGTAGCCGAAGAGCTCCACAGGCAGATTGCTGAACGGAACCCGACTACGCAGTTCATGACCGGGATGCATCGGGTTGAGCTTTCGCTCATCCCTGAGATCACCCAGCGTGAGGCAATCGCGAACGCCCTTGTGCACCGTGACTATTCAGCAATCGGGCCGACTCTCGTGCAAATCGATGGGACTGTCTTCTCCGTCGCGAGTCCGGGGGGACTCCCCCCGGGTGTGACGGTTTCCAACATCCTTGAGCAATCGCGTCCCAGAAGCCAGATTCTCGCCGACGCCTTCCGTCGCGTCGGCCTCGTTGAGCGTAGGGGCAAGGGCGTCAATGAGATGTTCGAACAGCAGCTCCGGGCTGGCCGGGATGTCCCTAGCTACGCACGGTCAACGACCGACTCCGTTGTGGTTACCGTGCCGATAGGTACGGCGGATCTTGATCTCGTCCGGTTCCTGCTCACGTTCGAGAACGAACGACAGGAGTCGCTCCGCCTCGATCAACTGCGCCTGGTGCACGAGATAAAAGCCTTCGGCTCAGCGAGTGCACCGGAACTGGCCGAATCCCTCGCGATGATTCCGGCCGCATTGAGGGTCACTGCCACGCAGCTGGTGGAGATGGGGGTGATTGAGTCCCGCGGCTCAGGCAGGAGCCGCCGTTTCCACCTCACCTCACATTTCTATGACAAGGCACGAGACCGGAGCGCGTACGTCCGAGTCAAGGGTATTGATCCACTGCAGCAGGAGCGCATGATCAAGGACTACGTGGCAGCCTATGGCTCGATCACAAGGTCACAGGCAGCAGAGCTCTGCCAGATCAGTCCCCCGCAGGCACGCAATGTGCTGAAGAGAATGGTGGACGAAGGAAAGCTGAGGTTGATCGGGGAAAGACGGGGTTCAAAGTATGTCAACCCCTGAGAGCCCCGCATCCATGAACCTCACCTCCCTAACCCCCGGCCAATCCCTCCTGGGCCTCACCCCCTCGGGCCCGGCCACAATCCTCGCCGTCCAGCTCCACAGCAACCAAGCAGCCACAGTCACCTTCCGCACCGCCGCTGGCCAGCTCCAAGAGCGCGTCATCTACCAACACGAGGCCACACAACTCAAACCACACCACGGCACCACCCGCCCCTTTGACGCCCCCGCCTCAGACTTCAAACTCGCCGCAGAGGCCCAAAGAATCACCCTCGCCGGCCTCACGGACCCCATGCTGGCCATCGCCACCAGCAACGTCCGCCCTCTCCCGCACCAGATCCAGGCCGTCTACGGCGAGCTCCTCCAGCGCATCCCGCTGCGCTTCCTCCTCGCGGACGATCCGGGCGCCGGCAAGACCATCATGGCCGGCCTCTACATCAAGGAGTTGATCCTCCGGGACGATGTCCATCGCTGCCTCATCGTCGCCCCCGGCGGCCTCGTGGACCAGTGGCAGGACGAGCTCAAGCTCAAGTTCGGCCTCGCCTTCGAGATCCTCGATCCTGCGGCCATCCTCAACCACCCGAGCGCCACCCCTTTCGAGAACCACCCCCTCCTCATCGCAAGGATGGACCAGCTCGCCAGGAACCCAGACCTGCTCCACCACCTCCAAACCAGCCACTGGGACCTCACCATCGTCGATGAGGCCCACCGCATGTCCGCCCGCTTCTTCGGCACCAAGCTCCAGCGAACCCAGCGCTTCCAGCTCGGCCAGCTCCTCGGCCGTATCTCCCGCCACCTCCTCCTCATGACCGCCACCCCGCACGCCGGAAAGGAGGAGGACTTCCAGCTCTTCCTCACCCTCCTGGACCGGGACCTGTTCGAGGGCCGCTACAAGGAGGGCATGGCAGCGGATCCCAAGCGGGTGATGCGCCGCATGGTCAAGGAGGAGCTCCTCACCATGGAGGGCACGGCCCTCTTCCCGGAGCGCATCGCGGAGACCATCCCGTACACGCTCATCCCGGCGGAGCAGGATCTCTACGAGGACGTCACCGAGTACGTCCGCCAGGGCATGAACCGCGCCGATCGCCTGGAGGGCAAGCGCAAGAACACGGTCGGGTTTGCCCTCACCGTCCTCCAGCGCCGTCTCGCCTCGTCCCCGGAGGCCATTTTCCAATCACTCCGACGACGTGCCGCTCGCCTTGGCACCCGACTCCAGGAGATGCGTTCGGGAACCTTCCGAGAGTGGGTCGAACCCTCCACCCTCGACTTCGACGACGAGTTCGTCTCCGAGGAGCAGGAGTTTCTGGAGGAGGAGCTCGTGGACGCCGCCTCTGCGGCCCGCACCGCCGAGGAACTCGAGTTCGAGATCCGGGAACTCGAGGAGCTGGTCCGCAAGGCTGCGGCCGTCCGCGCATCGGGTGAGGACCGCAAGTGGACCGAGCTGCGTAGCATCCTCCACAGCGAGGTGCTCGGAGCCAGCCGCGAGGGCACACCCCGCAAGATCATCGTCTTCACCGAGCACAAGGACACGCTCGACTACCTCCGAAACAACATCGGCACCCTCCTCGGCGGCCACGCGGTCGAGGCCATCCACGGGGGTGTGCCCCGCCCAGAGCGCCGCCGCATCACCGAGGAGTTCACCAAGAACCCCGCTGTCCAGGTGCTCATCGCCACGGATGCCGCAGGCGAAGGCCTCAACCTGCAGGCCGCCCACCTGATGGTGAACTACGACCTCCCCTGGAACCCCAACCGGATCGAGCAGCGCTTCGGCCGCATCCACCGCATCGGACAGACCGAGGTCTGTCGGCTCTGGAACCTCGTGGCCACCACCACCCGCGAGGGTCAGGTGTTCGATCGGTTGCTCTCCAAGATCGAACAGCAGCGGCTCGCCTACGGCGGGAAGGTCTTCGACGTCCTCGGTGGCGCCTTCGAGGGCGAGTCCCTCCGCGACCTCCTGATGCAGGCAATCCGCTACGGAGATCTCCCGGAAACCCGCGCCTACCTCGAGAGGGTGATCAACGAGGACGTCGGAAGCTCGATCCAGCGGCTCATCAGCGAACATTCCATGGCAGCCGAGGTCATGGCCAAGGAGGATGTGGCCGCCATCCGCCGCCAGATGGATGAGGCCCGCGCTCGCCGGCTCCAACCCCACTACATCGAGACGGCATTCCGCAGCGCGTTCACCCGTCTCGGCGGTCGGATCGCCCGGCGGGAGAAGGGCCGCTACGAGATCGCAAACGTTCCTGCCGCGATCCGTGGCCGGAACGCCCCCATTGCCACCCGCTACGAGCGCGTCACCTTCGAACTCGATCGCGTGAAGCCGGACGGTCTCGCCGAGGCAGACCTGCTCGCGCCCGGCCACCCCCTCCATGATTCGGTGATGCAGCTTGCCGTCAAGACATGGGGCGAGTCCCTCGAGCACGGCACCGTCCTCGTCTCCGCGGACCTCACGGAGCCCGCCCTGCTGGTGGGCGTCGAGGAGGAGGTGGTCGACGGCACGGGTGAGTCGATCGCCAAGCGCTTCGGGTACGCGTTCCTTCTTCGCTCGGGGGAGATTCAGCCTGCGGGCCCAGCCCCGTACCTGGATTGCGTCGCGGCTCCCAACGGTGCCTCCTACGCGCATGCCCACTCTGAGTGGCTCACAGGCGGCGAGCAGAAGATCTCCAACTGGATGATCAGCCACGATCTCCCGGAGTTCCTCCAGCAGACCACCGCCAAACGCAAGGCTGAGTTGAACCGGGACCGCGAGCTTGTCACGGTGCGCTTGGAGCACGTGATCAACGATCTCTACGTGGAGGCAGCAGCCGCGGCAGCCGCGGTGGCCGAGGGCAAGTCTGTCCGCGAGTCTGCGGACTCACTCACACGCAAGGCCGAGGATCTGGAGCAGCGGATGAAGGATCGCCTCGCGCTCATCGCCTCCCAGCTCCACATGACCACCAAGCCTCCGCGAGTGATCATGTCCGCCCTCGTGCTCCCGTACACGGAGGCTGCTGGCGAGATCCCGCTGGAGGATCCCATCCACAAGGTGAACACAGCGGAGGTTGACGCACGGGCCGTCGCCGCGGTCATGGCGGCAGAGCGCGCGCTCGGCCGGATCCCCGAGGAGCAGGTCCACCACAACAAGGGTTACGACATCCTCTCCACGGGGGAGCTCCCGGACGGCGATGCTCGCCACGTCTACATCGAGGTGAAGGGTCGCATAGAGGGCGGCCAAGTGGTGATGGTCTCCCACTCCCAGGTGAACACGGGCAAGAACATGGGGGAGGACTTCCGCCTCGCCATCGTGTCCGTGAGTCCGGAGGGCCCTGCTCATGATCAGGTCAGGTATCTCGCCAACCCCTTCGACGGCGTCAGTTTCGGAACCCTGGACGCCGCCCATATCGGGCTCGAGCTGGACAAGACGTGGGCGAAGGCTCGCGAGCCGTTCTGATCGTTCTCGTCAGTGGCACTACGTAGAGTGAGGGCAGTTCCCGCTCGAAAAGGAGTAGTAAATGGCGCCACGGCGCAAACTGATTGAGGTCGCCCTTCCCCTCGAGGCGATCAACCGGGAGTCCGCCCGGGAGAAGTCCATCCGGCACGGCCACCCCTCCACCCTCCATCTCTGGTGGGCCCGCCGCCCCCTCGCCGCGGCCCGCGCAGTCCTCTTCGCCCAGCTCGTGGACGATCCGTCCTCCCGTCCGGACGAGTTCCCCACGGAGGAGGCGCAGCGTGCCGAGCGCGAGCGGCTCCACAAGCTGATCGAGAAGCTGGTTGTCTGGGAAAACGTCCGTGACGAGGGACTCCTCAGGCAGGCCCGCGAGGAGATCCTCAAGTCCACGGACGGCAACCCTCCGCCCATCCTCGACCCGTTCGCAGGCGGCGGCACTATCCCGTTGGAGGCCCAGCGGCTCGGACTCGAGGCCCACGCGTCCGACCTCAACCCCGTCGCCGTACTCATCAACAAGGCACTCATCGAGATCCCACCCAAGTTCCGCGATCAGCCACCAGTGGCACCGGGCCTTGCCGAGTCCCGCACCTCGTGGCGTGGTGCAGAGGGATTGGCCGCAGACGTCCGCTACTACGGCGAGTGGATGCGGGACCGCGCCAAGGAACGGATCGGCCACCTCTACCCGGACGCCGTGTTGCCCGACGGCTCCACCGCTCCCGTGATCGCATGGATCTGGGCGAGGACCGTCACGTGTCCTAACCCGGCCTGTGGAATCGAGATGCCGCTAGTGCGTTCGGGGTGGCTCGGCAAGA
>CAZTOM010000066.1:7559-10014 GCA_964615555.1 uncultured Actinomycetaceae bacterium | reverse complement strand
CGGGAGGGAGCAGAACGGGTGCCGGACGGAAGCACGGGAGGCGAGACCCGCCGTCGGGAATCAGTGCGGGCGGTCATGGACCCTCCCCCTGGACGAGGCGGGCGAGGGCGGGGGGCACCACGGACAGCGGCGGGGTGAAGGCGGACAGCGGCTGCTTGGGGAGGGTGAGCAGGAAGGAGGCCACGATGCCCTCCTCGCCCCACGCCTCGAGGGTGCCGCCGTGCATGCGGGCGTCCTCGAGGGCGATCGCGAGGCCGAGGCCGGTGCCGCCGGTGGTGCGGGCTCGGGCGGGGTCCTTGCGCCAGAAGCGGTCGAAGACGCGTTCGGCGGTCTCGGGGCTGATGCCCACGCCGCCGTCGGTGACGCGGACGGCCACGGCGGAGTCATTGGAGCCCACGGTGACGTCGATGGGGGTGCCCTCCGCGTGTTCCACGGCGTTGAGGACGAGGTTGCGGACAATCCGCTCCACGCGGACCTCGTCGAAAGTGGCGGTGGCGGCGTCCTCCATGCCGGCGAGCCGGAAGACGGAGCCGCCGCGTTCGGCGAGCGGGGTGCCGAGCTCCACGGCGCGGCGTACGAGGGGGCGCAGGTCCTGCTCCTCGATGCCCACGAGCATGGCGCCGGCATCGATGCGGGAGATCTCGAGGAGGTCCGCGAGCATGGACTCGAACCGGTCCAGCTGGGCGGCGAGCAGCTCGGCGGAGCGGCGGGTAACGGGGTCGAAGTCCTCGCGGGCACGGTAGAGCATGTCCGCAGCCATGCGGATGGTGGTGAGCGGGGTGCGCAGCTCGTGGGAGACGTCGGAGACGAAGCGCTGCTGGAGGCGGGAGAGGTCCTCGAGCTGGGTGATCTGGGACTGGAGTGAGCCGGCCATCTCGTTGAAGGAGCGGGCGAGGGTGGCGAGCTCGTCCTCCCCCACCACGTTCAGGCGCACGTCCAGCACGCCGGCGGCCAGGCGCTCGGCGGACAGTGCGGCCTGGCGGACGGGGCGCAGCACGCGCCACATCATGATCCACACGATCACCACCACCATGGCGATCAGCGCGGTCCACGCGATGAGGATGGTGCGCATCATGAGGTCCACGGTCCGCTGCTCGGGTTCGAGCGTGTAGACGAGGTAGAGCTCGTGGCTACCCGCGAGCGGCACGGACACCTTGGAGCCCACCACCACGCCCGGCTGGACGGTGCCGCCGGCGGGGATGCCCACGGACTGCCACAGCAGGCCGGAGCCCTCGTCCACGGCGGTGCGCAGCTCCTGGGAGGGCAGGTCACGCAATTCGGCGTTTGCGATCGGCTCCAGGATGATCTGCTCGGAGACCTCGGAGGGGGAGCGCAGCAGCATCGCGCCCACCACGCCGGAGCCCGGTTCCACCAGCGACCACACGATCTCGTACGTGCTGCCCTGCACCTGCTCGATCGTGTTGGCGCTGGTCTGGTCCAGTCGGCTCTGGGTCTGGGAGGTGCGCCACGAGGCATCGCCGAGCGCCTGGTCCACGCGCTCGTCGAACAGGCCGGTGCGCACCGTGGCGGACACGTAGAGCGCCACAGCCGCGAGCGCGAGCGTGAGGGCTGCCCCGGTGATGAGGGTGACGCGGAGGACCAGGGAGCGGCGCATCCGCTCGAACAGGCGGCCGAGGCGGCCGAACCTGCTGGGGATCTGCACGCGCCGCCGGGGATCGGGCGATGACATCGAGCCCTCGTCCTACCCGCCTACGCCTCGGAGGCGGCGCCGGCCCGATAGCCGACCCCGCGCACCGTGACCACCACCTCGGGACGTTCCGGATCCTTCTCCACCTTGGCGCGCAGCCGCTGCACGTGCACGTTCACGAGCCGCGTGTCCGCCGCGTGCTGGTAGCCCCACACCTGCTCGAGCAGCGTCTCCCGAGAGAAGACCTGCCACGGCTTACGGGCGAGCGCCACCAGCAGATCGAACTCCAGCGGGGTGAGCTGGATGAGCTCGCTGCCGCGCTTGACCTCGTGGCCGGACACATCGATGGTGAGGTCCCCGATCCGCAGGTGCTCCTGCTCCGTGGCCGGGTCCGGATCGCGGCGCCGCAGCCGCGTGTGGATGCGCGCCACCAGTTCCTCGGGCTTGAAGGGCTTGGCCACGTAGTCGTCGGCGCCGGACTCCAGGCCCGCCACCACGTCCTCCGTGTCCGAGCGTGCCGTCAGCATGATGATGGGCACGTCCGACTCCTCGCGGATGAGCCGGCAGACCGCGATCCCGTCCATGCCGGGCAGCATGAGGTCCAGCAGCACGAGGTCCGGGCGGACATCCCGGAACCGCTGCAGCGCCGATCCGCCGTCCGCGCAGAAGGCCACCTCGTGCCCGTCCGATTCGAGCACCAAGCCCACCATCTCGGACAGCGCGGGATCGTCATCGACCACGAGAATTCGCCACACCATGCCCCTAGTCTCGCACCTTCGCGCCGTTTTCGAGGGGACCCCCGGCCCG
>CAZTOM010000066.1:0-7459 GCA_964615555.1 uncultured Actinomycetaceae bacterium | reverse complement strand
GGTGCGTACGGCGGTTCCGGTGCGTACGGCGCGCCTGGCCCGTCCGCCGACGGCGGCCCCCCACCTTCCGGCTACGGCTCACCAGGTCCGGGAGCCAGCTACGGCGAGGGCGCCGGCTACGGTACGCCCGAGGGCTTCGGCGCCCCCGGCGCCGGCGCAGGCTATGGCGAGGGCGCCGGCTACGGCCCCGCCTCCGGGGACTACGAGGGCTACGGCTACGGCGAGCAACTGCGAGCCTCGGGCGGCTCGATGCCCTCCTACGGCTCCCTCGACTACAAGGTGGGCATCATCCCCCTGCGGCCGCTCGGCTTCGGCGAGTTCTTCGACGGCGCCTTCCGCGCCATCCAGCACAACCCGCAGGTGATGTTCGGCCTCTCGCTCCTGGTGGCCCTCCTCACCGCGATCCTCCAGACCTTCGTGTCCGTCTGGCTGCTGCAGTACATCGTGGGCCTGGACCCCACGGACCGCGGCGCCACGCTGACCGGCGTGGGGATGGTGACGGTCTCTGCCCTCCTGATCGGCGGGATCACCGCCCTGTCCACCCTGCTGCTCAACGGCCTGCTCATCACCTCCGTCTCCCAGTCGGTGCTGGGGCGGAAGGTGTCCATCTCCACGGTGTGGCAGGAGTCCCGCGGCCAGCTGCTGCGGCTCGTGGGCCTCACGTTCCTGATCGGGCTGATCAACGTGGCCGTGGTGATCGGCGTGATGATCCTGATCGGCCTGCTCCTGATGCCCGTGGTGAGCTCCGCGAGCTCGCAGGGCCAGATCCTCGCCGTCTTCCTCATGTTCGGGGTGATGGTGGCGGGCGCGATCGTGGTGATGTTCGTCTACACGCGCCTCGCGGTGGCCTCCCCCGTCCTCATGATGGAGAAGTCCCGGGTGGGCGCCGCGATCTCCCGCTCGTGGATCCTCACCAAGGGCTACGCCTGGCGCAACATCGGCGTCCTGCTGCTGGCCTCCCTGATTGCGGGCGTGATCGCGGGCGTGGCCACGGTGCCGATCGGGTTCGTCACCAACCTGCTCCTCCAGCTGCCCCCCTCCATGGCGTGGCTGCAGGTGGGTCTGCCCGTCTTCCTGCAGGGCCTCATTACCGCCCTCATCACCCCCTTCCTCGCCGCCGTGACCGCCCTCCTGTACGTGGATCTGCGCATGCGGAAGGAGGGCCTGGATGTGGCACTCATTCGGGCTGCCGGGTCCTCCCACTGAGATCCCCGTAGACCCCACCGCCCCCGAGGCCCGCCGCTGGGCCGAGGAGGAGCTCTCCCGGGAGGCCTACAACCCGAACCCGGGCAACATCTTCACCCGGATCGGCGAGTGGATCATGGACTTCCTGGGCGGGCTCTTCAGCGGCCAGGTGGGCAACTCCAACCCCCTCGTGACCGCGCTCATCCTCATCTTCGTGGTGCTCGCCGTCATCCTCACCCTCCTGTACGCCAGCCGGGTGCGCCGCGTCCGCCGCGTCACCACAGCCCGGACCTCCCACGCCCTCTTCGACGACGCGCGCCCGTCCGCCGAACTCCTCTCGGACGCGCGGGCCGCCTTGGCGCGGGGAGACTTCTCCGCGGCGTTCCTGGACGGCTACCGGGCCATCATCCGGTCCCTGGACGAACGCGTCCTCATCGACGACCGCCCTGGCCTCACCGCGCAGGAGGCCTCCGGGCTCGCGCTCACCCCGTTCCCGGGCTTCGCCCCTACCTGGTCCTGGGCGGCCACCACCTTCGATGCCGTCTGCTACGGCACCCACCGTGCCCGTGAGGCCGATGTGCGCTCCCTGCTGGACTTCGGCGAGCAGGTGGCCGCGGCACGCCCGGTGGGAAGCGCGGCGGTGGTGGCATGATCCAGGCCCTCCCGGAGGCGGAGGCCCGCTCCCACGCCACGGACACTCCCGGAACACGGATCCGCCGCTTCGCGCGCACCTGGGGCTGGCTGGTGGTGGTGGCCGTCCTCATGACGGCCGTGGGCGTGGCCAACCTGTCCTCCTCGCGGTCCACCCAGCCCGGCCACCATGCCAACCCCTCCCCCACGGGCTCCATGGCGGTGTCCGAGATCCTCCAGGACCAGGGCGTGCGGGTGGTGCCGGCCACCCTGATGAGGGACATCCCGGCCGCCGCCACGGCGGATGCCACGCTGTTCGTCCCGGACATCGGCCTCCTCACGGACGAGGAGTGGGAGGTGGTGCGCGCGAGCCCCGCAGACCTGGTGGTGGTGGCCACCCCGTACACCTCCCCCGCGTGGCTCTCCGCCACCGTGGAGACCGGCACCGCCGGCACCCAGGACCCCGCCCTCGCCGAGTGCACCGACCCGGACGCCCAGGCCGCCGCCCGCATCTCCCCCTTCTCGGGCGGCCTCACCCCGGGAGCCTCCGGCGAGCGTGCCACCTTCTGCTTCCCCACCGGCAATGACTCGTACGGCTACGCTGTGTGGGAGGAGGACGGGCGCACCATCCGCTACCTCGTGAACTCCTCGCTGCTGCGCAACGAGAACCTCGCTGAGGACGGCAACGCGGCCCTGGTGCTGCGCGCACTCGGCCACCACCCCACTCTCGTGTGGTACCAGCCGGCCACCTACGGCTCCGGCGCGGTGGAGCCCCTGTTCGAGCCGTTCAGGATCCTGCCGCCCGTCTTCACCCCGCTGCTGTTCCTGGCCGCCGCCGTGGTGGCATTGATCGGGCTGTGGCGCGGGCGGCGGATGGGGCCGGTGGTGACCGAGCCCCTCCCCGTGGTGGTGCGCCCAGGGGAGGCCGTGCACGGGCGCGGCCGGCTCTACCACCGCAGCGGCTCCACGGGGCACGCCGCCGCCGGACTCCGGGCGGGGACCGCGCGCAGGCTCGCCCGCCGGCTCGGCCTGAACCGGAACGCCGCCCCGCACGAACTGGTGGCCGCCATCTCCGCCGCATCCGGGGTGGACCCGCAAACCGTGGGCACGCTGCTGTATGGCACCCCACCCGATTCGTCCGCCGCGCTCGTCCAGATCGCGGCCGATCTCAAGAAACTGGAGGAATCCGTCTCATGACCAATCCGGACCAGCGCTTCGGCCCGCCCGCGGACGGCTCCGGCCCCCAGAACCCCTCCGGCCAGAACCCCGGCGGCCCGCAGTCGGGCGCCCCAGGCGGCCCAAACTCCGGCACCCAGGGCTCCTCGGCCTTCGGCCCGGGCGCCCCGCAGGGCGAGGTGCCCCCGATCCCCGGTCCCGGTGCCTCCGCGGGCCAGGGCGGCTCGGACGCGCGGGAGCGGCTCGCGGCGCTGCGCGCGGAGATCGGCAAGGCCGTGGTGGGCCAGGACGCCGCCGTGACGGGGCTCGTGATCGGCCTGCTGTGCCGCGGCCACGTGCTGCTGGAGGGTGTGCCCGGCGTGGCCAAGACCCTGCTGGTGCGCACGCTCGCCGCCTCGCTCGAACTGGAGATGCACCGCGTGCAGTTCACCCCGGACCTCATGCCGGGTGACATCACGGGCTCCCTCATCTACGACGCCAAGGCCGGCGAGTTCTCCTTCCGCCAGGGCCCGGTGTTCACGAACCTCCTGCTCGCGGACGAGATCAACCGCACCCCGCCCAAGACCCAGTCGGCCCTGCTGGAGGCCATGGAGGAGCGCCAGGTCTCCTCCGACGGCGTCTCGCGCCCCCTCCCGGACCCGTTCATGGTGATCGCCACCCAGAACCCCGTGGAGTACGAGGGCACCTACCCGCTCCCCGAGGCGCAGCTGGACCGCTTCCTCCTCAAGCTCGTGCTGCCCCTCCCGGAGCGCGGGGAGGAGATCGAGGTGCTGCGCCGCCACTCCCAGGGCTTCGATCCGCGCGACCTCGCGGGCGCCGGCGTCACCACCGTGGCCACCGCGGCGGACCTGGAGGCCGCCCGCGAGGAGGTGGCCCAGGTGCGCGTGGGCCCGGAGGTGGTGGGCTACGTGGTGGACCTCGTGCGCGCCACCCGTAACTCCCCCTCCCTCTCGCTCGGGGTCTCCCCCCGTGGGGCGACGGCGCTGCTCGCCGCTGCCCGTGCGTGGGCCTGGCTCGCGGGCCGGGCCTTCGTCACGCCCGACGACGTCAAGGCCCTCGCCATCCCCACCCTCCGGCACCGGGTCCAGCTCCGGCCGGAGGCCGAACTGGAGGGCGTGGGCCCGGAGTCCGTGATCGGTACCGTGCTCGGCGCCGTGCCGGTACCGCGCTGATGTTCGTCACCGGGCGGGCGGTGCTCGTGGCGGCCCTTGGGCTCGTCGCGGTGGTGGTCCTGCCCCGCATGTCCACGGCATGGGCCTGGCTTGGGCTCGTGGCGCTCCTGATCGCGCTGGATGTGATGCTCGCGGGCCGTCCGCGCGACGTCGTCGTGACGAGGAACGTGACCCCGGTGGTGCGGCTGGGTGAGGCGGCGCGCTCCACCCTCACGCTGCACGTGCCGGGCGGGCGGGCGTTCCGCGGGTGGGTGCGCGATGCGTGGACGCCCACCGGTGGGGCGGAGGACAACCGGCACCGGGTGGAGGTGCCGGCCGGGGAGCGGCGGCGGGTGCATACCACGCTCGTGCCGATCCGGCGGGGGCAGCGGCCGGCGGACCTGGTGACGCTGCGGGCGCTCGGGCCGCTCGGGCTGGCGGGACGCCAGGCCTCCGTGGAGGTGCCCGGATCGCTGCTGGTCCTCCCCCCGTTCCACGCGCGCAAGCACCTGCCCAGCCGGCTCGCGCTGCTGCGGGAGATGGACGGGCGCTCCTCCGTGATGACGCGCGGGCAGGGCACCGAGTTCGACTCGCTGCGGGAGTACGTGATCGGAGACGACGTGCGCGCGATCGACTGGCGGGCCACAGCGCGGGCGCAGGACACGATGGTGCGCACGTGGCGGCCGGAGCGCGACCGGCGGGTGTTCATTGTGGTGGACTCCGGACGCCTCTCCGCCGTGCGTCTGGGTGAGGAGACGCGGCTGGACGCGCAGCTCGAGGCCACGCTGCTGCTGGCGGCGCTGGCCTCGCACGCCGGGGACCGGGTTGACGTGGTGGCAGCGGACACGCAGGTGCGGGCGCGCACGTCCGGGAAGACGGGGCCCGCGCTCATGAACGCGCTCGCCAGCGACCTCGCGGTGGTGGAGCCGGAGATCGCGGAGACCAACTGGACGCTGGTGGCCACCACGGTCTCGCAGGCGCTTGCGCAGCGCTCGCTCGTGGTGCTCCTGACCTCGCTGGACTCCTCCACCCTGCAGGGCGGGCTGCTGCGCGTGGCCCGGGCGCTGGCCGCGGACCACACGGTGCTGCTCGCCTCCGCCTCGGACGGTGCGGAGGAGGAGCTGCGCGCCACGCGAGAGGACACCGCGAAGGTGTTCGTGGCGGCAGCGGCGGAGCGGGCGCTGCTGGAGCGGGAGTCGGCGGCGCTGCGCCTCAAGCAGCGCGGCGTGGAGGTGGTGGAGGCCCCGGCCAGCGAGCTGGCGGTTTCCGTGGCGGACGCCTACCTGCGCCTCAAGCGCGCGGGAAGGTTGTAGGCCGCCCTTACCCGTGAGAGTGCGCGAAAACTACGCCGCCTCGAGCACCACGTAGCCGCCCTGCTCCTCGGCGAGATCTCCCAGGTCCCCGGCGCGCACGGCGCGGCGGCCGAGGATGAGCGTGTACGCCCAGTACGCCGCGAGCACCAGCGCGCCGATGGTGATCTTGGCCCAGGTGGGCAGCTCGGAGGGGGTCACGAACGCCTCTACCAGGGCGGAGATGCCCATCACGAAGATCAGGCCCACCGCCACCACCACGAGCCGGGTGCCCTCCTCGCGGAGCGCACGCAGGCGGGAGCGTGGCCCGGGTACGAGGATGGTCCAGAACATCTTGAACCCGGCGCCGAGGGCAACGAACACGGCGGTGAGCTCCATCAGCCCGTGGGGCAGGATCAGCCCGAAGAACACGCCCAGGTCCCCGTAGACGGCCATGATGCCGCCGGCCTGGCCCACGTTCACGGCGTTCTGCCACAACAGGAACGCCGGCCACACGCCGGTGATGCCACCACCCACGGCCTGGAAGGCGATCCAGGCGTTGTTGGTCCACAGCTGCGCGGCGAAGTCGGGGGCCGGGTAGTTGGAGTAGTACGCCTCGAAGGCCTGGTTCGCGTAGGCCTCAAGCTGGGAGGGGGTCCCCACGCTCGCCTGGATGGCCGGGGACTGGACGAACCACCAGCCGGCCGCCACCCCCAGCACCACGAACACCGCCATCACCCCGAGTGTCCACCAGCGCACCCGGTAGAAGGCCGCGGGCAGGGTCACCACGAAGAAGCGGGCCACCTGCTCCGGGCCGAAGCCCCGGTGCGGCGCCAGGCGGGCGCGGGCCTCTGCGAGCGTGGTGGAGAGCCGGGAGATGAGCGCCGGATCGGGGGCCTGGGTTCGGATCGCGGAGAGCTGGGCCGCCCCGGCCCGGTAGAGCGCGGTGAGCTCGTCCACCTCGGCCCCGTCCAGCCTGCGGCGGCGCGCGAGCTCCTCGAGCCTGCGCCACTCCTCCCGGTGTGCGGCCGCATACGCGTCGGTGTCCACGGGCCCACTCTGCCACAGCCGCGCCCGCCCCCGCGCACGCCCCCAACCACCCGCGCCCACAACCCACACCCCCACCCACCCCCTCCCCTCGTCTAGGCTTGCCCCGGGAAGGAGGGGCACGTGAGCCAGCACCTGGACGTGATCATGACGGGCGAGGCCGTGGCCATCGAGGCACGACCAGCCAGTGTCATGACCCGGGCGATGTCCACGATCATCGACTTCGGCTTCTACGTGGCCGCCGCCCTCCTCATCGTGGCCATCTTCTCCGACCAGTTCCTGGGCACGAACCAGGCCCAGGCCCAGGCGCTGGCCACCACGCTCCTCGTCACCGTGGTGGTGGTGGTCCCCACGGCCATCGAGACGGCCTCGCGCGGCCGCTCGCTCGGCAAGCTCATCACCGGCACCCGCGTGGTCCGCGACGACGGCGGCCCCATCGCCTTCCGCCACGCCCTCACCCGGTGGTCGGCGGCGTTCGTGGAGCTGGTCCTCACGTTCGGGATCGTTGGGCTGGTGGTGGCGAGCCTCAACCCGCGGTCCAAGCGGCTCGGGGACATGATGGCCGGCACCTACGTGGCCCGCATCGGCGGCACGGAGGAAGTGGACCCGCCCATCGTGTGCCCTCCGGAGCTCGAGGCCTGGGCCCAGAACGCGGACATGCGCTCCCTGCCGGACCGCACCTCCCTGTACGCGCGCAAGTACCTCGCCCGCACCGCCACCCTCACCCCGCAGGTCCGCCGGGAGCTCGGCCTCGAACTCGCCGCCGAGGTGGAGCAGTACGTGGCGCCCCGCCCGCCCGCCGGCACCCACCCGGAGCGGTTCCTCGCCGCCGTGCTCGCCACCCGCCGGGACCGCGAGTATGCCGTGGCCCTCGAGCGCCGCGCCTCGGACGCGAGCGAGCTCGCCGCCCTCGCGGCCCTCCCCCACGGCGTCCCGGACGCCCGTTCCTGATCCCCGACGGCGCCACTCACCTCACCGCGC
>CAZTOM010000065.1:5536-10076 GCA_964615555.1 uncultured Actinomycetaceae bacterium | reverse complement strand
TCTGGTGGGAGAGGTTGCCCGTCATGATGTGCATGGCCTTCGATCCGGTGATGTTAGCCGAGCCGAGCATCTGGCGCAGGTACCACTCGCCGCGGGTCTCGCCCTCGATGGACTCCACCTCGAACGTCTCCACGCCCTCCGGGAAGTGGCCGCAGATGATGATCGAGTGGGTCCACAGGTTCCGCAGCAGGTTGGCGGTCATGTTGGCCAGCAGCGTGTACTTGAAGGACGGGCCCGAGAGGATCGGGTGGACCAGGTAGTCCTTCGAGAGCTGCTTGGCGGACTTGGTGAGGACGTCCTTCAGCTCACGCTTGAACTCCTCGGGATCCTTGTCCCCGGCGAAGTACTCCGCGGTGCGCAGATCGTAGGCGGCGATGCCGGACTCGAAGAAGCAGGCGTTCAGCGCGTTCACGAGCGGCTGGAACACGTGGGCGAGCTTCCACTCCTGATCGGGGTCCACGCGAAGGATGTGGTAGCCGAGGTCGTCGTCCATACCGATGACGTTCGTGTAGGTGTGGTGCCCCACGTTGTGCGACTTCTTCCACTGCTCCGCTGGCGAGGCAAAGTCCCACTCCCACGTGGTGGAGTGGATCTTCGGATCGCGCATCCAGTCCCACTGGCCGAGCAGGATGTTGTGGCCGATCTCCGTGTTCTCCAGGATCTTCGCGGTGGTGAGGCCCGCTGTGCCCAGCAGCCACAGCGGCCACCACTTGCTCCCCAGCAGCAGCGCGCGGGAGGCCAGGTCCAGGGTGCGCTGGGTGCGGATCATGCCCCGGATGTATTTGGCGTCCTTCTCACCGCGGCTCGCGATCACCTCATCGCGGATGGCGTCCAGGCGGCGGCCGATCTCCTCGATGTCCTCCGGGGAGAGGTGGGCGATCGGGTCCGGCTTGCCGGAGGAGGTGGTGGCCTCGCGCTGGCGGGCGGGGGAGTTGGTGATGCGCGAGTCGATGGTCAGGGTCACGGGGGGCTCCTCGGGCTGGTGGGGCAGTGGGGGACGGGTGGACGGTCGGGGATCGGCGGTCAGGAGGTGATGGTGCAGGGCCCGGCGGCGGCCGAGATGCAGGTCTGGATGAGTTGGGGGTCTTCGGGGTCCACGCTGGTGAGTTCGCCCGTGCGCAGATCGCGCACGCTCCCCTCCGCCAGCGGGACCACGCAGTTGAAGCAGATGCCCATGCGGCACCCGGAGGGCAGGAGGACGCCAGCGGCCTCGCCCACATCGAGGATCGGGATGCCGGCGGGTGCCTCCACGGTCTCCTCCGAGGTGGCGAAGGTAACCTCCCCGCCCTCGCCCGCCGCCACCACGCGGGGGCGGAAGCGCTCGGTGTGGAGTTGGTGTTCGAGGCCGGCGGCGGCCCAGTGCGCCTCCGCGTCATCCAGCAGCCCGGTGGGTCCGCACGCCCACGTCTCGCGCTCGGCCCAGTCCGGGACGAGGGTGGCGATCTGGTCCACGGGGAGGATCCCCTCGGTGCGCGTGAACCGCGTGTGCAGGGTGATGCAGCCCGCGTTGTGGAACTCCTGGAGCTCGGGCAGGAACATCATCTGCTCCCGGTCCGGCGCGGAGTGCACCACGGTCACGTCCCGGAACTCGTGGAGGTGGGAGCGCAGGATCCCCATGACGGGCGTAATGCCGCTGCCCCCGGTCACGAACAGGGCCTTCTCCGGTGCCGGCCGGTTCGCCGGGAGGGTGAAGTCCCCGGTGGCCTGGTCCAGCATGATCATGGTGCCCGGCTCCAGGTGGGTGAGGAGGTGGTTGCTCACCACGCCGTCCTCGATGGCCCGGGCACTGATGGTGATCACGTCCCCCGGCAGGCTCGTGATGGAGTACGCCCGCCAGTGCCGCACCCCGTTCACGTCCACGCCGATCCGCGTGTACTGCCCGGGCCGGTGCCCGCGCCAGCCCTTCCCCGGGCGGATCGTGACGGTGGTGGAGGTGGGCGTCTCGTGGTCCACCGCCAGCACGCGCCCGCGCAGATCGGCGCCCGCGCGCATCGGGTTGATGAGGTCCAGGTAGTCCGCCGGCAGGAGCGGCGTGGCCGCCAACTCGAGAAACCGGCGCGCACCGAGGCCCAGCCCGGTCAGGGCTCGGCGCGTGGTGCTGGGGGACGGCATCTCGGACACAGTAACCTACGGAGCCGTAACCTACGGTCGCGTACAAAAGATCTTCACATTTAATCTGGCCGCGTCCCGAGACGTGGGATGCGAGGGATCACCAGGGCTGGGCGGCCGCCTCCACCTCCAGGAGGGCGCCGCGCAGCGCCGCCGGAACGTCCGCGGCCTCGAGCGCCTGCGCAAGCCGCACCCCCTCCGCCGACTGCACCGCCGCCCACGCCGCGTTCTTCATCCCGTAGGCCGTCTCCCCAAGCTGGATGAGCGCGAGCTGCTCGTCCAGCCGGTCGGTCTCGGGCGCGCGCAGCCCCTCCAGCCGCAGCTCGAAGCCCACATTCAGGTCCAGCACACCGAGCTCGAACCGCAGCGCCGGGGCCAGCAGCTCGTCGCGGTGGAGAGTTCCCGACGGCGCCGCTCGCCACTCGTCGCCCACCCTCAGTTCCGCCGCCCCCACTGAGGCGAGCCCCACGACGTCCACGGTCACCTCGCGCGGGGTGGGCGAGGGCGGCCCCGACGGCGGGGCGAGGGTGAGGACCAGGGTGGGGGCGCCGTCGTCGGGGAACTCCAGGCGCTGGGCGATCACCCAGGTGCGCCGGTCCTCGGGGGAGGGGACGGCGCCGGGGAGGTCATCCTCGCAGAGGTGGGAGGTGGCCGTGCCGGGGACGGTGAGCAGCGTGAGGGCGCGCGGGTTGCCGCCGGTGCCGGCGAGGGGGTTTGAGGCGAGCGGGATGACGGCGCCCGCGCGGGCGAGCACCGGGTAGTGCGCGAGGGGGCGGTGCAGGGAGAGGCGAGCGGCGCCGTCGGAGAGGTAGGTGCGGCCGGTGAAGATGTCCGTCCAGCGGCCGGACGGGAGCCAGGCCGTGGTGGTGGCCAGCCGGGTGCCGTCCTCGGACGGGGAGGTGATCGGGGCGACGATCAGGTGCTCGCCGAACATGCTCTGGTTGGGGACGGCGTAGGCCGGGCGCTCGGCCGGGAAGTCCTGGTACATGGGGCGCACGAGCGCGATGTGCTCCGCGTGGGTGGCCCAGTTCGCGGTGTACAGGTAGGGCAGGAGGCGGTGGCGCAGGCGCAGGAACGCGCCCATGATGCGCTCCGCCTCGGGGCCGTAGGTCCACGGCTCCTTGGTGGCGAGCGGGCCGGCGGTGGTGTGCAGCCGGTTGATGGGGGAGAACGTGCCGAGCTGGAGCCAGCGGGTGGCGAGCTCGTCCGAGCGGTGGCCGAACATGTGGCCGCCGATGTCATGGGACCACCACGGGTAACCGATGTTCGCTGCCGTGGCGGTGAACTCTGGTTGGAAGTGGAGCGAGGCCCAGGAGATGACCGTGTCACCGGAGAAGCCCACCGGGTAGCGGTGGGAGCCCGGGCCCGCGTAGCGGGAGAAGGTGAGGGGGCGGGAGGGGGTGGTGGGTTCGCTGGCGGTGGGTTCGCTGGTGGTGGCGGGCGCGGGGTTGGGGGAGGTGGGGGTGGCGGGGCGGGGCCGGGCGGAGTCGGTGAAGTGGATGTGGTTGAGCATCCACAGCGGGTCCACGCCGGGGAGGGCGGAGGTGGCGCCCGACTGCCAGTCCACCCACCAGAAGTCCGTGCCCTCCTCCTCACGGGGGTGGTGGAGGTAGGTGAGGTAGGCGTCCACGAACTCGCGGTCGGTGACATCGAACTCGATGGGGTGGCCCTCCTCCGGATCCCGGCCGAGCGCGCGGGCCATCTGGGGGTAGTACTCCTCGTGGCGGCGGACCCCGTCCGCCGGGTGCACGTTCAGGGTGACCGCGAGGCCGCGCTTGTGGAGCTCGGTGAGAAACCGGCGCGGGTTGGGGAAGAGGTCCGGGTTCCAGGTGTACCCGGTCCAGCCGGTGCCGATCTCCGGCTCCACATCCACGATGTGCCAGTCCATGTCCAGCACGGCCACGGAGAAGGGGAGGCCGTCCGCCTCGAAGCGGTCCAGGAGCTCCAGGTAGCTCTCCTCCGAGTACGGCCAGTAGCGGGACCACCAGTTCCCCAGCGCGTAGCGCGGGAGCAGCGGGCTCGGGCCGGTGAGGCGGTGGTAGTCGGTGAGGCCGGCGCGGAAGTCCTGGCCGTAGCCGAACAGGTAGAGATCGTGGGACTCGTGGTCCAGCGCCGGAGGCTCGTGGATGTTGGTGGCGTCCGCAGCGGAGGTGGGACGGTAGGTGACGCCGGGGCGGGGGGTGACCCAGCCGTCGTCGGAGAGGAGGGGGGAGGTGGAGTCGTCCAGGACGGAGAAGCCGTACGTGGCGAACAGGCCGGGGCCGAGGGGGGCGGTGCCGTCCACGTCATCGAGGGTGCGGGCGGTGCCGCCGAAGTTGCCGTGCCACGGGAGATGCTGCGGGATGTCCGTGGCGAAGCGCCAGGTGGAGTAGTGGTTGTCCGTGGCGCCGCGCAGCATCGCGACCGAGAGGTTGCCGGGGGTGAAGGGGGC
>CAZTOM010000065.1:0-5436 GCA_964615555.1 uncultured Actinomycetaceae bacterium | reverse complement strand
GGGGAGTAGCGCAGGCGCAGGTGGTGGGTGGTGATCTCGAGGGTGCCATCCGCGAGGGTGCGGGTGGTGAAGTCCGGTGCGGGGAAGTCGCGGCTGGTGACGAGTTGGGTCCTCTGGTCCACGAACCGGCCGGTGGGGGAGTACTCCATGCGGATGAGCCGGCTGGTGAGGACCGTGAAGCGGTACGTCTCGCCCTGGACGATCGAGTCGGGGTTCGCGGGGGCGGGGCGGCCGTCTGACATGGAGAACATGGGAACCAGTCTGCCTGCACTGCGGCGGATTGCGGGGGAGAATATGGGTAGCCCCGCAGGTCACGAGGAGGTGTCCCATGGCCTTCGTCCGCTCGTTGCAGCCAGGAGCGCAGAACATCGCGCCGCACGGAACCGAGGTGGACTGCTTCTACCAGTTCATCGACGCACTGGACGGCCGCATCCTGCACCTGAGCACCTTCGGCTCGGACACGCGCTCCAGCGAGCCCAAGAGCATCATGGCGCTCCAGTTCGACCGCGAGACCGCGCTCTACCTGGCGCGCGTGATCCTGGAGCACTTCGTGGACCCGGAACTGGAGGACTACCTCTCCTCTGCTGAGGGGTGAGGGCGCAGGCCTGGGTGGTGCAGGGTGTGATTCGCGGATCGAGGGTGTTCGTGCGGCGCTGGACCGTGTTCGCGCTCGTGGTGGTGGCGCTCATGGTGGCCGCTGCGGTGGCCCTCGCGCTGCGCGGACCCGGTGGGAGTGGCGATGCTGGGGCGGGTGGTGCCGGTGGTGATGTCACGCCGGGCAACCCTGCGACGGATGCGGGGCCCAGCCCTGAAAGCCAGGGCGATTCAGGTGCGGAAATGGGGAGCCCCGGGGACCCCGTGGAGAAGTCCGAGGGGTCCCGGGTTCCTGCGACGGTGGACTGGGTGATCGACGGGGACACCGTGGACGTGGAACTGCCCGACGGCTCGGAGGTGCGGGTCCGGCTGCTCAACATCGATGCCCCCGAGTTCGCGCGCGGCGGGGAGCCCACGCAGTGCCTCGCGTGGGAGGCGAAGGCCTTCCTGATCCACATGATCCCCAAGGGCACGCAGGTGGTGCTCGAGTACGACGCCACCGCGCTCGACCAGTACGGCCGGGACCTGGCCGGCATCTGGCTGGACGAGGTGTTGGTGAACGAGGAGATTGCCCGCGCGGGGCTGGCCGTGCCCGTGCTCTTTCAGGGCAACCAGCGGTTCCACGCCGCGGTGGTGGCGGCATCCGAGGAGGCGGAGGCCGCGCGGGTGGGACTGTTCGATCCGGAGGCGTGCCGCTAGGGGCTACGGGCTGGGCGTGCCAGCGAACGTGTAGTCGTCTTGGTAGTGGTCCCGATCGGTGGAGAAGCTCACGCGGATCTTCGGTTCGGGATCGTCGACCCCGCGGTCGATCCGGATCCACACGCCGTGCGGGAGATCATCCCGGCTCAGGCCCGCCTCGGAGAGCGAGGTCTCCGCGAGCTCCGGGAGGATCTTCCACGGGACGGTGGTGGCATCGAACGCGCCGGAACTGGACGTGATCCCCGCGGCCGGACCCTGGTGCGATGCCCCCGAGGTGCCCCAGACCGTGGGAGGGCGCCACATGTACTCGTCCCACTCCTCAGCCCCGGAATCGGAGGTTCGCAGGTCCGCGATCAGGTAGCTCTGAAATACCAGAACGGAGTCCGCCGTTGTGGTGGGCGCGATCGCCATGATCTCCTCCCATGCCAGCTCCACGAGGTCTGGATCGGCCGTCAGGTCCGTGTGGGCCGCGGGATCGGCCAGCTCGGAAGCAGATGGGTACTGGCCGATCACCGTGCCGTCCATGTCCAGGGTGACGAACTGGGTGTCCCGGGTCTCGAAGTAGAAGCTGATGTTGAGCGGCGCGCCCAGGAAGCCCTGGTCGAGGACCGCGCGGAGCCGGGTGGACTCGGCATCCTCGATGTCCGTGAATCCGGCCGCGGTAGCGTGGCGGATTGCCGTCTCCCGGAACTCCGCCACGCGGTGCCACGGCACCTGGTCGAAGGTGAACGGCTCGTCGGCAGAGCCGTAGCCCTCGCCCTCCCGGTGGGCCCCGGACTGGAAGGGGATGCCGGGGACGCCGTAGGTGTACTTGTCGAACTGGGAGGTGCTCCCGGCGAGCATGATCTCGGCCGTCATCGTGGTTCCGTAGATGGTGACGCGTTGCAGGTCCTCCGTGGGTGCGATGGCGCGCAGCTCGCTGATTCCCGTGGCGAGCGCCTCCGGATCGGTGAGCAGCATGGAGTTGGGGATCCCGCGGAGGGCGTTCCCGGCCAACTGTGCGGCGCCGGCAAAGACATGGGCGTTCGGGTAGGCCACCAGTCCCAGGCCGAGAGCGAAGGCGAGCAGCGAGGCGATGCCTCGCAGGCCGGTGCCGTTGTGACTGCTGCCTGCGGATGTGGAGGTGCCGGAGGAGGTGGTGGTGAGGCCGGAGGTGGAGGTGCCGAAGGGATCGAAACCGACACCCGCACCCCCGCCGGCACCAACACCAGCACGAAGCCTGCCGCTGCGGGCACCGCGCCCTACCGACCACTCCGGGACGCGCGATGGCTCCGGGATCTGCACCGCCTCCGGATCGAACATGGGGAGGGCCTGCTCCAGCTCGAGCGCATCGAGGTCGTCGAGGATCTTCAGCTCGGGCCGGGGTTCGTCCAACAGCAGGGCCACGTGCCGGGACCCGCGGGTGAACAGTGCCGCGTCCAGCGCATCGAGGGTCCTGCGCACCGTGGTCCGGAAGGTGTTCCGGCCGATCACTGCGGTGAGGTACAGGAGCACGGAGGTTTCGCCGTCGGAGCTCCCGAGGCGACGAATGGCGTCAACCCGGACCACCCCGAACCGGCCCTCCCGGATTGCGCGATCGTTCGCCTGCCGCCTCTGGTGGGCCCGCTCCGCAGAGATCTTCGCCCCCAGCACCAGGGCAAGGGCAACGCAGACGGCTAGCGCCGTCCACATCACCCACGCATCGGCAAGGAACACGGCCGTCGCGAGGAACGAGAGCCCGGCTCCCAAAAGGAGGCTTCGAAAGACGTGCAGCACCCCCACAGGCTGGACGTGCCCGGTGAACAGCGGCTTAACCGTTCAAGGGCCGGCTGGATGCCGAACTGGGTGTAGCGCTGGACGCGGGACTGGCGCGGAACTGGGCGTAGCGCTGGGCGCGGGACTGGGGGCAGGACTCGGCGCAGGGGCGCGGACCCCGGACCGTGATTCGCATATCCGCGTCTCGTTTCGCTAGGCCCCGGGCGCGGATTCTGTCTACCGTGGGGCCATGACCGACTCGCAGCCGGGCACGGAGAAGGCACCGACGATCTATGACGTCGCGCGCCTTGCGGGCGTGGCACCGTCCACGGTCTCGCGAGCGTTCGCGCGGCCGGGCCGGGTCTCGCTTGCCACGACGGCGAAGGTGCGCGAGGCCGCCGCCGCACTCGGATACCGGCGCGAACCCGTGACCTCGGCGCTCAGCCAGGTGCCCACGCGGCTCATCGCGATGGTGGTGGCAGACATCGGGAACGCCGTGTTCACCGAGGTGATCCGCGGAGCCGAAATGGAGGCGGAGGAGGCCGGCTACACCCTGCTGGTGATCGACGCCCGCGAGTCCAGCACGCGCGAGGCCCGGGTGGCCGAGACCTTCCTCGAGGCCGTGGAGGGCATCATCCTCACGAGCCCGCGCATGCCGCCCGCGGGCATCCTCGGGATCGCGAAGCACCGCCCGGTGGTGGTGCTCAACCGCGTGGTGGAGGGGCTCGCCTGCGTCCTCACCAACGGCGCCCGTGGTGCGGCCGTGAGCGCCGAGCACCTCGTGGACCTGGGGCACGATGAGATCACCTACGTGGCCGGTCCCGAGGCGTCCTGGGCCGACGGCGAGCGGTGGCGGGGCCTCGTTGCCGCGAGCGATTCGTTGGGGGTCAGGGTGCGACGCCTGGGCCCGAACGTGCCCACCTTCGGCGGTGGGGCGCGTGCCGCCAAGCGCTGGATGGACCAGCGCACGCCCGGCGTGATCGCGTTCAATGACATGATCGCGATCGGCTTCATGCGCGCGCTCCGGCAGGAGGGCGTGGACGTGCCGGGTGAGGTGGGGGTGATCGGATTCGACAACTCCCGCGAGGCCATGCTGGTGGAGCCCGGGCTGACGTCTGTGGCCTCACCCCTGACCCTGCAGGGGTCCACGGCCATCAAGAACCTGCTGGCCCTGATCCGCGGGGCAGCCCCGCCTGAAAAGCCTCTCTACCTGCCGGTGAAGCTGATCAAGCGGGGCTCCACGGTCCAGGGCTGAGCCCCCGGAGGCCGTGCCCCCGGGAGGCCTCACCCCGGGAGTCCGGGGCCCCCGGAACCCTTGCCGCTACATCTCGTGGTTGATGGTCACCTTGATCTGGCCGTCCCGATCGGTGGCGGCCTCGAATGCCTCGGCAAGCTGGTCGGTGGGGAAGGCTGCGGTCACGATCGGGTCCACGTTCGCCTTGTTCTCGGCGAGCATGGCGATGACCTCCTCCACGTCGTCCGCGGTGTAGGCGAGTGAGCCGAGGATGGAGAAGCCGTTGACCACGAGCGTGTATGGGACCACCTCCTCCGGCGCGTAGGCGAGCGCCACGGCCGTGAAGCGGGACTTCACCTTGCCGTTGGCCATGTACTGCTCGAGCACGCCCTTGAACCCGGCGCAGTCGATCACGTGGTCCGCCATGATCGACTCCTTGCCGAAGGAGTCGGTTCCGGTGCCCCACTTCTCCTTCACGAAGTCGAGGACGTCGGACTCCTTCGCGTTGTGCGCGATCGCGCCCATCTTCTCGGCGGCCTCGAGCCGGAGCGGGACCACGTCGGAGATGATGATGTCGGTGATGCCCTTGGAGATGAATCCGGCCACCACGCCCAGGCCCACGGGCCCGGCGCCGTAGATGAGCACCTTGTCACCGGGCTTCGCGCCGGAGGTGTTGCAGCCGCCCATCGCCACGGACATCGGCTCGATGATCACGGCCTTGTCGAAGTGCAGGTTGTCCGGCAGGGCGTGCACGTGCTTCCCCATGCTCACCTGCTCCACCACCATGTACTCGGAGAAGCCGCCGGCGGAGTCCGCGATCTCGATCGGGGAGACCCCGCTGTCCGGGGGGAGCCGGTGGGTGGGGTTCACCCACACGCGGTCCCCGGCCTTCACGTCCGTGACCTCATCGCCCACGGCCTCCACCACGCCCACGAACTCGTGGCCGAACTGGTTGCCCGGCGGGATACCCACGGCCTCGCCGTCCTCGAGGTAGGCGTGCAGATCGGTGCCGCAGATCCCGGCGCGCGTCACCCGGATCAGCGCGTCCTTCGGCCCGTACTCGGGCATCGGCAGCTCGGTGAACTCGATGTCCTTCACGCCGCGGTAGATGTTGGCCTTCACGGTGGATGCTCCTTCCAACGGGATTGGTATTTCCTTTCCAACCTAGACCGGGG
>CAZTOM010000064.1:0-10127 GCA_964615555.1 uncultured Actinomycetaceae bacterium | reverse complement strand
GACCCGGGCGCGGCCGCGGGGGGGGGGGGGCCCGGCGGGGGGGGGGGGGGCGCGGGCGGCGGCGGCGCGGGCGCGGGCGCGGTGGGCGCCGCCGCCGGCGTGGTCGGCGTGGGGGCCGGCGTCGTCGGGGCCGGGGTGGTGGGCGCGGGCTCCGGTGCCGCCGGGCCCGGCTCGGAGGGGGCAGGAAGGGTGGGCCGGTCCTCGGTGCGCGAGGAGTCCGGGTTGGTCCCCGCCTCCGGGGCGGGCGCGGGGGCGGGCGCGGCCGAGGGGGCCTGCGGCTCCTGGGCGAGCGCCTCCTGCTGCGCGAGGATGTTGGCGTTCTCGCGGGCCTGGCGGTCCAGCTCGTCCTGACGGGCACGCTCGAGGTCGATCGTGGTCTGCCGCTGGCTGGCGAGCTGGCCGAGGAGCTGCTCCCGGCGCTCGGTGGTGAGGCGCAGCTGCGTCTCGGACTCGTCCACGCGGCGCTGCGCGTCGTCGGCGGCGCGGGCGAGGGCCGCCTCGGCCTCCACCTTCTCGGTCAGCGCGGCCTCGGCCTGGCCCTGCAGCACCTCGTCCACCGCGGCGAGCGCCTCGAAGGCCTGGACGTCCGCGTCCGTACGGGCGGAGATCTGGGTGAGGTACGTGGACACGCCAAGCGCGTTGGACGGGTTCTCCGTCAGGAAGGGCATGAGGGTGCCCACGGAGGTAGAACCGCCCTGGTAGGTCTGGCGGGCGAGCGCCGCGAGGTTCCCGCGGGACTCCTCCAGGGTTGCCGCGGACTCGTCGGCCCGGGCGCGGGCCTCCGTGGCGTTCGCGGTGGCGGCCTCGAGGTCCTCCTCGGCACGCAGCAGGGCCTCGAAGGCCTGGGCAGCCGCGATCTCCGCGTTGGTCACCAGCGTGGCGATCCCGGCCAGCTCCAGTTCGATCGCGGCGATCTGGGACTCGGTGGAGGCGAGGGCCGCATGGGCGGCGTCGATCTCGTCCTGATCCGGTGCAGCCGCGGCGCTGACGGGGATGAGCAGGGAGAGTGCCGCGAGCACGGCAGCTCCGCGCGTGCGCCACGTGGGCACGTAGTCCACAGGTCCTCCGGAGGGGTAGAGGGGGAGTGCTCGGCGTGTCTCCTTGACGAGACTTCCATTTCTGTACGACGAGGCTACCCCTCTCAGTCACATTTGTGAACTGGTTCCACTTGAGTAACACACGCAACACGCGTCTCAGTGCTTGACGTTGCCGGAAATGGGCGTACTGTTCCGCATTCGCGATCCCGCCCGCGCCGCCGCACCCCGGCGCCGCTCCCTCGGCCCACTCCCGCGCCGCCGCCCCGCGCCGCCGCTCCCCGCCGTCGCCGCTCCCCCGGCCCCCCCGACATCTCACTCCTCGGACGCCACTACCGGACCCCGGACAAAGGTCCCATATGCTGCCCACATGACCTCCCGCCGTCGAATGTGCCGCTGACGCGAGCGTTCGTCGCGCCCACGTGATGGGCCGCAGTCGGGACATCTAGGTCAAGGACTCGAAGACTGCGTGATCGGACGCCTCGCGTCCTTCCGGTGAATCCAGCGCCTCTCCGCGCACCCGGAAGCCTCGCGCCCAGCCCAGCCCTATCCCACCCATCACCACAGTTCTTCGAGGAGCTCCCCATGACCACCTGGTCCTTTTACACCCTGCAGATACACGCCGGCCAGACCCCGGACTCCCAGACGGGCGCCCGCGCACTGCCCATCTACCAGACCACGTCCTTCGTGTTCGAGAACACCGACCAGGCCGCCGCCCGCTTCGGGCTGGCCGAGCTCGGCCCCATCTACACCCGCCTGAACAACCCCACCAACGAGGTGATCGAGAACCGGCTCGCCGCACTCGAGGGCGGGGTGGGCGCCCTGCTCACCGCCTCCGGCCAGGCCGCGGAGACCCTCGCCATCCTCAACCTGGGCGGCGCCGGATCCCATGTGGTCTCCTCCCCCTCGCTGTACGGCGGGACCTACAACCTGCTCCACCACACGCTCGCGAAGCTCGGAATCGAGACCACGTTCATGGAGGACCCGGACGACCAGGAGTCCGGGCTCGCCGCCGCCCGCGAGAACACCATCTGCTTCTTCGGGGAGTCAATCTCCAACCCCAAGCAGGACGTGCTGGACATCGAAGCCGTCGCGAACGTGGCGCACGAGGTGGGTGTGCCCCTGATCGTGGACAACACGATCGCCACCCCCTACCTGATCCGCCCGCTCGAGTGGGGCGCGGACATCGTGGTGCACTCGGCCACCAAGTACCTGGGCGGCCACGGCACCTCGATCGGCGGCGTGATCGTGGACGCCGGCCGCTTCGACTACGGCGCCCACCCGGACCGTTTCCCGCAGTTCACCGAGCCCGACCCCTCCTACCACGGCCTCGTGTTCGCCAAGGACCTCGGCGCGGACGGCATCTTCGGCGTGAACCTCTCCTACATCCTGAAGGCCCGCCTCCAGGGCATCCGGGACATCGGCGCCTCGATCGCCCCGTTCAACACCTTCCTCCTCGGACTCGGCGTGGAGACCCTCTCCCTGCGCGTCCAGCGCCACTCCGACTCCGCCCTCGCGATCGCGCAGTGGCTGGAGGGCCAGGACGGAGTCACCAACGTCGCGTACTCGGGCCTCGCCTCCTCACCGTGGCACGAGCTCTCCCGGAAGTACGCGCCCAAGGGCGGCGGCGGCGTGCTCGCCTTCACGCTGGAGGGCGGCCTCGAGGCCGGCAAGGCGTTCGTGGACGCGCTCGAGCTCCACAGCTTGGTGGCCAACATCGGAGACGTCCGCTCCCTCGTTATCCACCCCGCCTCCACCACCCACTCCCAGCTCACCGAGGAGGAGCAGCTCTCCACCGGCGTCAACCCCGGTCTGGTGCGCCTCTCCGTGGGCCTGGAGGACCTGGAGGACATCCGCGCGGACCTGGAGAAGGGCTTCGCCGCCGTTCGCGCCCTCTCCGGCGACGGCGCAGCCTCCGAATCCCACCAGGTCGCCTGACCCGTGCCTCGGGTAGCGTAATTCCGTGCGCGTAGAGATCGACCCGCGGTCCCTTCCCGCCACCGGTGCGTGGCGGGAAGGTGATCCCGCGGGTGGACGCCAGTTCGCCGACCTCGGCCTGGTGGAGCTCGAGAGCGGGGAGGACCTGCCCGTCACGGTCGCCTACGAGACGTGGGGCGAGCTCGCCCCCGACGGGTCCAACGCCGTGCTGGTACTGCACGCGCTGACGGGAGACTCCCACGTCGTCGGGCCCGCCGGGGAGGGGCACCCCACAGGGGGCTGGTGGGAGGACGTGGTGGGCCCCGGCCGGGCGATCGATACGGACCACTGGTTCGTGGTTGCCCCGAACATCCTGGGCGGCTGCCAGGGCACCACCGGACCGGCCTCGCTCGCGGAGGACGGGACGCCCTACGGGTCCCGCTTCCCGCTCGTGACGGCCCGGGACCAGGCCTGTGTGGAAGCCCTGCTGGCGGACCGGCTGGGCATCAAGCGATTCGCCCTCGTGATCGGGTCCTCCATGGGGGGCCAACGGGCGCTCGAGTGGGCGATCCTGTTCCCCGAGCGGGTGGCGCGTCTCGCCGTCGTCGCCTCGAACGCGGCCACCACCGCCCGGCAGATCGCCCTCGCGCACACGCAGCTGCTCGCCATCGAATCGGACCCGCACTTCCGCGGCGGCGACTACTACGACGCCCCCGTGGGTGAGGGGCCCGCCCACGGGCTCGCACTCGCCCGGCAGATCGCCCACATCTCCTACCGGGCCAACTACGAACTCTCCGAGCGCTTCTCCCGCTACGCCCAGCACGCGGAGGAACCGCTCGAGGGCGGGCGGTTCGCCGTGGAGTCCTACCTGGACCACGCCGGATGGAAGCTCGTCAAACGCTTCGACGCCAACTCCTACCGCGTGATCACGCGCGCCATGATGACCCACGACGTGGGCCGCGACCGCGGCGGCATCGAGGAGGCGCTATCCCAGGTGGAGGCCCGCGTGATGGTACTCGGCGTGGACACGGACGAGCTCTTCCTCCCTGAGGAACTGCACCGCATCGTGCACGGCACCCGCCGCGCCGAACCGATCCGCTGGATCAACTCCCCCCACGGCCACGACGGCTTCCTCGTGCAGCACCAGCAGGTCTCCGAGCACGTCCACCGCTTCCTCAACACCCCGGAGCGCGCCCGCCTCTGGCTGTAGGCGCGCCGCGGGGGTCGCAGCGCCCCAGGCGAGCCCAGCCAGCGGGGGACGCAGCGCCGGTCGGGCGTCGGAGGGATTGGCGCGACGGACCCCACCGGCTGCCCAGGACGGGCCGCGCCGGTGACGCGCCGCAGGGCCGGTGACGCCGCCGCGGAGCCGGTGACGCGCCGCCGGGCCGGTGACGCGCTGCGGGGCCGGTAGCGGTTCGCGCCTGCTCGCGCGAGAATCGGGGTGTGGTTGATGACAGCATCGAGGCTGGGCTCCAGGAACCCGAGACGATCGATCTCCAGACCGACGATCCGAACGCCCCCCTCCTCTCCGAGTCCGAGGACCCCGCGGACGAACCCGGCCCCATGGAGCCCAACGGGCCCACCACCCATGAGGGGTGGGGCCCGGACGTGCTCGGTCCCGGCTTCTTCCAGCGCACCCTCCCCCTCCTCGACGACGACGAGGGTCCCGTTGTGGCCACGTTGGTCCGCTACCTCCCCGTGGAGGACCCGGACGCCTACCCCGAGACCCCAGCCACGCCCACGTTCGTTGCGCTGTGGCTGCACGGGTGGAACGACTACTTCCACCAGCGGGAGCTCGCCCGCGTGATGGCCCGCATGGGGGGCGCCTTCTACGCCCTCGACCTGCGCAAGTACGGCCGTAGCCTGCGCGAGTGGCAGATGCACGGCTACGTCTCCTCCCTGTCCACCTACGACGAGGACCTCCACGAGGCCCTCCACGTGATCCGGGCCGAGACCGGGATCGGCACGGACCTGGTGCTGATGGGCCACTCCACCGGCGGCCTCACCGCCGCCCTGTGGGCCCACCGCCACCCGGGCGCGCTCCGCGCCCTGGTGCTCGACTCCCCGTGGCTGGAGCTCCAGGGCTCCACCATCTTCCGCACGCTGGGCACCCAGATCGTGGAGACGCTCAATCGCTTCGCCCCCACCGCGGTCCTCCCCCTGCCGGAGGCCGGCTTCTACGGCCGCATCCTCAACGGGTGGACCGAGGAGGACGGCGAGCGGCCCCCAGGCACCGAGGGCGATCCGTTCTACGACGGCTGGCAGACCGATCCTCGCTGGCGCACCCAGCCCTCCTTCCCGATCCGTCCGGGCTGGCTTGCCGCCGTCCGTGCCGGCCACGCCCAGGTGGGCAACGGACTCGAGATCACGTGCCCGATCCTGGTGCTCTCCTCCGCCACCACGAACTTCTCCACCAAGTGGGTGGCCGAACTCCGCAGCGCGGACACCGTGCTGGACGTGGAGCAGATCGCGGCCCGCTCGCTGCGGCTGGGACCGCTCGTGACACTCGCGCGCTTCGAGGACGCGATCCACGACGTGTTCCTCTCCCGCCGCGGCGTGCGCGAACGCGTGTATGCGGAGCTGGACCGCTGGTTCGGCGCCTACGTGCTGCGCGAGCCGCGGTAGGCCGGCAACGCGGTCAGCCGTTGGGGGCGCGGAGCTCCTCCATGGCCTCCTCGAGCGAGGGGCCCTCGTCCGTGAGGCGCCACACCCGCCAGCCCTCCACCGCGTGCCGCTGCGAGGCCGCCTCGGCAGCCGAGGACGGATCGGAGAAGCGGCGGCCGTCCGGCAGTTCGATGAGGCCGTCCTCACGCAGTACGGCCGTGGTGCGGATCCCCTTGCGGAGTTGCTCCCACACGAGTTCGGTGGGCTCCCCGATCGCATCGGCAAGCTCCGCCAGGCCCGGGTCGGGCTCCAGCGCGCTCTCGAAGCCCGCTGGCGCTCCATTCTCCTCCGCCGGCGCTAGCTCGGGTGTCGCCTCAGGCTGGTGCTCAGGTGCGGGTGCGGCCGGGACGGGCTCGGGTGCTGCCTGCGACGCCGGCTCCGCGTGGTCAGGGGCCTCGGACGCGCGCGCTTCCTCGGCTGCGCTGGCCTGCGCGGCGCGGCGGCCGGAGACGCGGGGCGCACCGTCCGGACCAACGGGGGCTCCGCCGTCGGGGACGCGGGACGCACCCTCCGGACCAGCCCCGCCTCCGCCGTCGGGGATGGCGGTGAGGACGCGCTGGACCTGCTCGTCCCCCACGGCCACGAGATCGGGGCGGTGGCCGGCGCTCAGTGCCGCCACGGCGCTGACCGTGGGGATGGTGACGCGGAACGGTTCTGTGATCTCCACGAAGGTGCGGCCGTCGGTGGACTCGCGCTGGGCCACCTCGTAGACCTCCACGCCGGAGTCGGCGAGCATCTCGAGGGCGGGGCGGACGTCGTGGTGGATGGCGCCGGTGACCACGTAGAGGCGCGGGCCGGGGATGGGGCGCGGTGGGAGGGACTCGCGGAAGGCGTTCCAGTCGCGGCGGAAGGCACCGGCGCCGCGGGGGTACATGGCGGCCAGGTCCACCCAGCCGAGGCCGGCGGTGCGCCCGGAGCGGGCGAGCGCGGCCACGAGGCTCACGGAGTCGAGGGCGCCGAGCACCTCCACGGACACCACCTGGCCGGAGGGGTCCATGGCCACGAGGCGGTGGGGTTCGGCGGGGGCGGCATGGGTTCCCTCGGAGCCCTGCCACTGGACGGGGAAGAGGGGGCGGCCCACGATCTCGAGGACGGAGTCGCGCACGGCGTCCATGACTTCGGGGTCCACCTCGCGGCTCGGGGTGGTGCCGAGGCGGGCGGCGTACAGGTGCCCGGCGTCGTACTCGAAGAGGAGCATGAATCGACCCATTCCTCAGTGGTTGTGGAAGTCCATTGTTACATGACCCGTGAGGCGGCCGAATCGGATCAGTGACGCCCCCGGAGGAGTGTGGCGAGGTGCACCCCGCCCCGCTGCGCGAGCTGCGCCGCCTGTGTGCGGCAGGAGAAGCCATCCGCAAGGTACACGGCATCCGGGCGTGCCGCGAGCGCGGGCAGGAGGGAGTTCTCCCCCACCGCCACGGAGACCTCGTAGTGACCCTTCTCCATCCCGAAGTTCCCCGCGAGCCCGCAGCACCCCGCCAGCCGCGTGACCTGCGCGCCGGCCCGCTTCAGGAGCGCCTCGTCCGTGTCCCAGCCCATCACGGAGTAGTGGTGGCAGTGGGGCTGCGCGATGACCTCGGTGCCCGCGAGGTCCGCCGGCTGCCACTCCGGGCCGGGCCCGTAGACGGGATGGGTGAGCAGTTCGGCCAGCGTGAGGGTCTGGCGGGCGATCGCGCGAGCCCGTGGATCATCCGGAAGCAGGTCCAGGAGGTCATCGCGCAGCACGGCGGTGCAGGAGGGTTCCACGCCCACGATCGGGATGCCGTTCACCGCGAGCGGTCCGAGGATCCCGGCGAGGTGGTTCAGGCGCTTGCGGGCTCCGTCCAGTTGCCCGGTGGTGATCCACGTGAGGCCGCAGCAGGCATCCTCCGGGGCGAGCACCACGTCATACCCCGCCTCCTCCAGCAGCAGGATGAGGTCTTTCGCGGGCCCGGAGTCCAGCGAGTGGGAGAAGGAGTCCGCCCACACCACCACCCGCTGCGCCGTCTCCCGGGTGGGCCCGGTCGCCGTGGCGCCCCTGGCGGAGGGTGCGGGGGCGGTTGCGGTCCCCTTGGCGGAGGGTTCGCCAGCGCGGCGGCGCTTCATCCACCGCGCCACGGGTTTCGTCTCGAACGTCACCATCCGCCGGCGCGTGTCCATCCCCCCGACGGCGAGGATCGCCTTCTCCACCCACCTCACCTTGGTCACGGCGTTGACGGCAGGTGCGACCCGCAGCGCCCTCACGATCCCGGACCAGCGCGGCAGTTGCCCGAGCAGGTAGTGGGTGATGGGGCGCAGCCTGCCGCGGTAGGTGCGGTAGAGCGCCTCGGAGCGGTACTTTGCGATATCCACCCCGGTGGGGCAGTCCGTGGAGCAGGCCTTGCAGGCGAGGCACAGATCGAGGGCCTCGCGCACCTCCTGGCTCCCCCACGTGGTGATGAGGGTGCCGTTGGTGACCTCCTGGAGGATGCGGGCGCGGCCGCGGGTGCCGTCCTTCTCCTGGCCGGTGGCCTGGTAGGAGGGGCACATGAAGCCGCCGGCCGCCGAGTTGTCCTGCTTGCACTTGGCCACGCCGGTGCAGCGGTGGACGGCGGTGGTGAAGTCCCCACCGTCCTCGTGGAACGCGAAGCCCCCGGCCGTTCCCGTGCGCCGGGCGGCGGGTCGGCGCAGGTCCGCCTCGATCGGGACGGGATCAGTGATGTTGCCGGGGTTGAGGTGGCCTGCCGGATCGAAGAGGTGCTTCACCTTCCCGAACAGGGCGAGCGCGTCCGGGGAGTACATCCGCTCCAGGAGGCCGCTCCTCTGGCGGCCGTCCCCGTGCTCCCCGGAGATGGCCCCGCCAGAGGCGAACACCATGTCCGCAGCGTCCTCGAGGAAGCGGGTGGTGGCCGGGACGCCGTCCGGGGAGTCCAGGGGGAAGTCGATGCGCACGTGCATGCAGCCGTCCCCGAAGTGGCCGTAGAGCAGCCCGTCCAGGTTGTGCTCGGCCAACAGCGCCTCGAAGTCCCGCAGGTAGGCGCCAAGCTTCTCCGGCGGTACGGCGGCGTCCTCGAACCCCGGCCACGCGGGCGCGTTACCGGGGGTGCGGCCACCCAGCCCGGCGCCGTCGGCGCGGATGCGCCACAGGGCGGCGGCCTCGGGGCCGGCGGGGAGCACCCGGAACTGGGAGGTGCCGCCGTCGGCGGCGAGCGCGCGGGCGCGCTCGAGAGCCTCGGTATCGGACTCACCGCCCACCTCCACGAGGAGCCAGCCGGCGCCGTCGGGGAGATCGGGTACGGCGAGGGTGGTGCGGGTGCGGACCACGTCGATGAGGCGGTCGTCCATCCCCTCGATGGCGATGGGGTTGTGCGGGAGGAGGGTGGGGACGGCGTCGGCGGCCTCGGGCATGCCCGGGTAGGCGAGTACCACCAGGGCGGGGGCGGGAGCCTGCGGGACCAGGCGGACGCGGGCCTGGGTGAACAGGGCGAGCGTGCCCTCGGAGCCGGCGAGGAAGCGGGCGAGGTCTGAGCCGAGCTCCGGGAGCAGGTGCTCGAGTGAGTACCCGGAGACCTGACGCTTGAAGCGGCCGAAGTTCGGGCGGATGGTGCCGAGGTTGGCGCGCACCAGGTCCGCGAGTCCGGGGATGGGATCGAGCGACTGGCCGGCGGTGAAGGTGCGGCCGGTACCGTCGATGGCGGTGAGCTCCAGCACGTTGTCCGCCGCGCGGCCGTACGCGAGAGCGCGGGGCCCGCAGGCGTTGTTGCCGATGGTGCCGCCGATCGTGGCGCGCGGCCACGTGGACGGGTCCGGGCCGAAGCGCAGGCCGTGGGGGGCGCCCGCCTTCTGGATGGCACCCAGGACGGCGCCGGGCTGCACCAGGGCAGAACTCGTGCCCGGATCGATCTCGATCGCGTTCATGTGGCGGGAGAAGTCCAGCACCAGTCCCGGCCCCACGGCGTTACCGGCGATCGAGGTGCCAGCGCCGCGTGCCGTGATGGGGACCGCGTGGGAGGAGGCGATGGCGAGGGCCGCAGTGACGTCGTCGTGATCGCGCGGGAACGCCACCACCTGCGGGAGCACGCGGTAGTTGGAGGCGTCCGAGGAGTAGAGGGCGCGCGTGAGGGTGGAATCGTCCACCTCGCCCGCCATCTCGCGGCGGAGGGCTGTGGCCAGTTCACCCGCGCGGCCGGCGGACTCGCGTGCGTTGGACCGTCCGCGTGCGCCACGTGAGACAACTGGCGAGGGCTCCGGGTGGCGGGCAGTGGCGGTCATACCATCCAGTCTCGCACCGGCCTTCCCTGCGGGGGTGGGCCTTCCGGGTGGTGGTCTGGGGCGGACCGTGCATATGGGGGGAACCGCTACGCTACCCTCGGAGCCCTGCACCGCCGCATGGCCGCGAACTGGGGAGATCGCCCGTGGAGAACTGGCCTGGAATGCCCGGTCCCACCGGCGCTGGCTCCGACGCCTCGGCCCCGTGGTGGCCGTCCTGCTCCTGGGGGCCACCGCGGTCCTGACCACAGGTCTGCAGGGCCGCTCGCAGCTCCTGCTCGCCGA
>CAZTOM010000063.1:9115-10197 GCA_964615555.1 uncultured Actinomycetaceae bacterium | reverse complement strand
GACCCGGCGAGCGAGTGGGGCTCGCCCATGTGGGCGGACGCGCTGGCGAACATCCGGCGGCTGCTGGAGCGGTTCGAGGGGCGCACGATCCTCACGCGGTGGGTGCCGCCGGTGGGTGCGGAGCGGACGGGCTCGTGGGTGGAGTACATGCGCTCGTGGCCGTTCGCGGACCGGGATCCGGAGGATCCGTACTTGGAGGTGGTGGACGAGTTGGCCGGGCTGCCCGTGCTGGAGGTGTCCGCCCCCACGTTCGGGAAGTGGGAGGTGTTGGAGCCGATCACCGGCCCCACGCCCTCGCTGGTGCTGACCGGGGTGTCCACCGACTGCTGCGTGGTCTCCACGGCGCTGCCCGCCGCCGATGCCGGGGCCACGATCCGGCTGGTCACGGACGCGTGCGCCGGCTCCACGCCGGAGAACCACGCCGCCGCCGTGCAGGTGATGGGGCTCTACCCGCCGCAGATCGCGCTCGTGACCACGGATGAGGTGCTCGGGGAGTAGCCCGGGCGTGTGCGCGGCGGCGGATGCCGTCTCAGATGTGCATGGGACCTTCGTCCCGGATCGTGGACTGTGCATGACGGCGCCTCGGCCGTGCCCCTAGCGTTCCTGTCACCTATCCAGAGCAGCCGAGAGACCTGGCTCGACGACGCTGCAGCAACCGCCCGCTCCCGCGGGAACGGTGCTAAGGCCGGTGGCGATGGAGGAGCACGGTATGAAGCGAATGTCCGCCGCGGTGTGAGACCGCAGTTGCCGCGCGATCCCGCGCAACACACACCAGGCGCCCAGGACCAGCTGTATGACATGGACGGCTTGGACGCACCGGACGCCCTGTAGATCAGGGCCCTCTGGACGCAGGGTGAGCGGCGGCACAACGGGCGGGCTACGCCCGCAGGCAATTCGCAACTGCCACCGTCAATTCCCGAAGACCGCGCATATCCGTGCGCGCATCCGGGACCCCTCACTTCCGCAAAGGACCCAACCATGAGCGCTCCCGCGCAGACTGCCACACCCGCAACGCCGGCCCCCGGCACGCCTCCCGCCTCGCCGTCTCACACCGCCTCGCTATCTCACACCGCCTCGCCGCC
>CAZTOM010000063.1:6462-9015 GCA_964615555.1 uncultured Actinomycetaceae bacterium | reverse complement strand
CGCCTCCCGCCTCGCCGTCTCACACCGCCTCGCTATCTCACACCGCCTCGCCGCCTCACACCGCCTCGCCGCCTCCCACGGCCTCCCGGGCCGCCCCTGATCCCTCGGTGCCCCAGCTCAAGCGCATCCGCGCCAAGGGGACGTGGACGGGCAAGCTGGGCACAGACGTCACCGTCCGCGACTTCACCTTCGCCACGGCCGAGCCCGTGGCCCTCGGCGGCGACGACTCCTCCCCCACCCCCATGGACTATGTGGTGGGGGCCTTCCTCGGCTGCATCTCGGTGGTACTCGAACTCGTGGCCACCGAGCGTGGGGTCACCCTGCACTCCCTGGAGTTGGAGGGCACGGGCACCCTCGACCGGCGCGGATTCGCCGGCATCGCAGACGTCTCCCCGCACTTCCAGGCCCTGACCGGCACCGCCTACGTGGAAGCGGACACGGATGAGGCCACGCTGCGTGGCATCATCGCCGAGGTAGAGCGCCGCTGCCCAGCCTTCAGCCTCTTCAAGGACGCGGGCGTCACCCCGGCCATCACGTGGATCCTCGGTGGGGAGGTACTCGCATGAACGCCGTCGGAACCTGGACGGTGGGGCTCGCGCTCGCCTACACCGCCTTCCTCGTCCTCGGGCCCCGGGCCGCCGCGGCCCGCGCCGAGGCTCGCGCGGCCTCAGCCACCCCCGCCCGCCGCCCCGACTTCTTCACCGCCGGCCGCACCTTCTCCCCGCTCACCGTGGCCCTGTGCATCACGGCGCTCTTCTCGGGCTCGTCCTTCATCTCGATCCTCGAGGTCTCCTACCGCACGGGTGTCTCCGCGATCTGGTACGGCGTGGCGGAGATCGTCCAGATCCTGCTGATCGCACTGCTGCTGCTGAGGCCCCTACGCGAGCGCCTCATCATCACGGTCTCCGGCATGATCGGCGACCGCTACGGCAGGCTCGCGCGCGGCATCGCCGGCGCAATCACGGCCTTCACCTTCCCCATGTGGACGGTGGCCACGGCCATCGCGTTCGCCTCGGCACTCCACGTGGTCACGGGGCTGCCGGTGTGGGTGGCAGTGATCTTCACAGCCCTCCTGCTGCTCACCTACCTCGCGGCCGGCGGCATGCGCTCGGTGGCTTTCGCACAGACCGCCAACTGCGCCGCGTTCGCGGTGATGCTGGGGATCGGCGTGTTCGCCGTGCTCCTCACCCCCGGCGTGTCCGGCCTCTCCCAGGCCTTCCGCGAGCGCCCGGAGCTCCTCGATCCCACCGGGGCCGGGACCGGGCTGATCGTGGCGTGGTTCGGCACCTTTGTGGTCAATGTGCTCCTTGCCCAGGCCGCATTCCAGATGTCTCTGTCCTGCCGCACCCCGGAGGACGGGCGCAAGGGACTCATCGGGGCTGCGTGGCTCGCGATCCCGTTCGCGATCGTCGGGGTGCTCGTGGGGATCGCGGCCTCCGTGGTGGCTCCCGGTAACGGGCGCGGACTGGTGGGCGTGGCGGAGTACATCGCCTCTGCGGTTCCCGCGCCCCTCGCCGCGCTCTTCTTCCTCGGGGTGTGGGCGTGCGCGCTCGGGTGGGGCGGCCCGTGCCAGTTCTCCGGCGCCACCTCCCTCGGCCGCGATGTGGGCCTTGCCATCCGTCCCAGCGCCACCCCCGAGCAGCTCGTCCGCTGGACCCGCCGCGCACTGGTGCTGCTCACCGGCCTCATGATCGTCTTCGCGTTCCTCCGCACCTCGGAATCCGCCTGGTGGAACGTGCTCGCGTGGACGCTGCGCAACGGCGCCACGCTCGCCCCGGTGGTGGGCGTCCACTTCTGGCCCCTCGCCACCCGACGCGCCGCCATCGCCTCCATGGCTACCGGCTTCCTCACCGGCCTCGCCTGGTACCACCTCGGGGGCTGGCACCCCGCCAGCTTCCACCTGGGTATCCACCCAGTGTGGATCGGCATGGGCGCGAACCTGCTCGCCCTGGTCGCGGTCACCCTTGTGGAGACCTCCCGACGCGCCGAGCTCACCCCCGTTCCCCAACAACAGCGCCGTGCCCTCGTCCTTGCCCTCGCATCCGCGCTCGGCTGGTTGGCGACGGCTCTCGCGTGGAGCGTGCTCCACCCGCTCGGGCTGACCGGGCTCGTAGGGTTCACCTCGCTCGCGCTCGGAGTGGCGGCGATCGTGATCGCCGTGCGCCCTGCCGCCGAGAGTGCCCGGCAACCGGCTTCGGCCGGGGACGACGCTGCGGCGGGCGGCCAACCAGAGCTGGCGCACCGTCCATAACCCGGCCATGTGTCCAAATCGAAGCGCTCTCTCCACCAACATGTTGAAATCCCAACGGCGTTCCAACGGAGCCGAAAACAGCGCGCTTCGATTTGGACACGTGCCGTCTACACGGCCCTCCTGATCCACCGTTCCGGCGCCACGCCGTCCTGCTCGTCCACCGATCCGGTGCCGCATCGTCCTGCTCGCCCACCGTTCCGGCGCCACACTGTCCTGCTCATCCCGGTCCCACACCGCCCTGCTCATTCACCGTTCCGGCGCCACACTGTCCTGCTCATCCCGGTCCCACACCGCCCTGCTCA
>CAZTOM010000063.1:1977-6362 GCA_964615555.1 uncultured Actinomycetaceae bacterium | reverse complement strand
CACCGTTCCGGCGCCACACTGTCCTGCTCATCCCGGTCCCACACCGCCCTGCTCATTCACGGCTCCGGTCCCACACCGGCGGACGGCCCAGAGGGTTGCCGCACGTTCGTGGGCGGGGATAGGTTGGTCCTACCTATCCAGAGCAGCCGAGAGACCTGGCTCGATGACGCTGCAGCAACCACCCGCCCCGCGGAGACGGTGCTAAGGCCAGTGACGATGGAGGAGCACAACATGAAGCGAATGTTCGCCGCGGTGTGAGACCGCAGTTGCCGCACGCATCCGCGCAGCACGTACCAGAGGTCCAGGATCTGCTGGACGCCTCGGACGCACCGGACGCCCCGTAGTTCGGGGCCACCACGTGGCGCAGGTGAGCAGCGGTACCACGGGCGGGTTTCCCGCAGGCAGCTCTACTGCCGCTTCCATCCACCACCGCGTTCGAACGCGCTTGGTGGGCCCACACCTGAACGAACAGGACCTGACATGACCACGCTGCTGCACCAGCTTGCCCACCCCGCCCCCGACCTCTCCGAGTCCCGCCCGCTCCTCAGCCACATCCATGTGGCCGGCGACTGGACGGGTGACCTCGGCTCGGACCTCAGCGTCCGCACCTTCGACTTCTCCGCCGCCGGCCCCTCGAGCCACGGCGGGGACAGGTCCGCCCCCACCCCGTTCGACTACTTGGTGGGAGCGCTACTCAGCAGCGTCATCTCGGTGACCGAGCTGGTGGCCCGCGAGCACGGGATCGAACTGCACTCCGTGCGGGAGGTGGGGGTGGGGACCGTGGACCTGCGCGGCCTGAATGGGGCACCGGGCGTCTCCCCCCACTTCCAGCACGTGGGGGCCACGATCTGGGTGAAGGCATTCACCGAGGTGCGATCATTCCGGGAGGTCGTGGCGGAGGTGGAGCGCCGCTCCCCCGTCTACAGCCTCTTCCGGGACGCGGGCGTTGGGCCGAGCCTTACCTGGATCCTGAACGGCTCCAAGCTCTGAGCCCCCCACCGCAGATCCTCGAGACCCGCGCGTTCGTTAGGGCGCACCCCCACGGCGAATGCGGCGCGCCCCCACGGATCGGTGCACCCCTCGGTAAATGTGGCGCACCATCAACGAATTGGGATGGTGAGGATGACGGCGGGCGGAGGGGCAGGCGCCATGGGACAGTTGGAACATGTCGAAGTACCTGATCATTGGCGGCCACGGGAAGGTGGCCCTCCTCGCATCCAAGCTGCTCGCGGAGCAGGGCCACCGCGTCACCGCCGTGATCCGAAACCCGGAGCACACCGCAGATGTGGAGGCCACCGGGGCACACGCTCTCGTCCTGGACGTGGAGGAAGCCAGCACCGAGGAGATGGCCCACGCGTTCGCCGGCCAGGATGCCATCATCTGGAGCGCCGGAGCCGGCGGCGGCAATCCGGCACGCACCCGCGCCGTGGACCACGATGCGGCAATCCGCTCCATGGACGCGGCTGCAGCCGCGGGAGTGACGCGTTACGTGATGGTCTCCTACCTCGGCTCCCGCGCCGACCACGGGGTGGACCCGGAGAACGGCTTCTGGCACTACGCGGAGGCCAAGGCCGCCGCGGACGACTACCTACGCTCCACCGATCTGGACTGGACCATCCTGGGCCCGGGCCGGCTCACGCTCGACCAGCCGACGGGACGGATCGCCGTCGGGCAGGCGGCCAACGATGCGCGGGGAACGTCGCGTGCGAACGTGGCGGCCGCGGTGGTGGCCGTCCTGGGTGACCCATTGACGGTGCGGCACACAATCCGGTTCACCGATGGCACCGAGGCGATCCCCGAGGCAGTCCGAGAGGGCGAGCAGGACGGCTGACGCCCAGAGACGCGGGCTTCCGGGCGCGCGAGGAGTGCGATTCTCCGGTTGCGTCACCGGCAGGCGCGCATAGCATCGCAGTATGGCCGGGTGGCCCCTGACCCGGCAGCGCCAATGGGAGGTCCCGTGTCAGTTCCCCAGGAACAGCAACCCGTCGCGCAGCCACCCGAGGCTGAGCAGCCGAGGCGGAGGATGGGCCCCATCCTCATGCTGGTGATCGGCATCCTGGTGGGCGCGGTGGCGGCCGCGATCGCGGGGATCACGCTGCTCGGGATCCGGCTCGCCACCGTGGGCGAGATCGAGAACATCATCCACGCCGAGGAGGGCCCCACCGAGGAGCCCACCGAGCCGGCGGCACCCACGACGCCGGGAGACGTTCCCGAGGTCTGTGTGCGTGCCTCGGAGTACGCGCTCGCCGTGGACGAGGGGATCGATGACCTGGCACGCGGAGCCCGCGACGAGGACGCCCTCACCCTCCAGCTCGCACTCGACGAGATCCAGACGGCCCGCGAGGAGGCCGACGGCGCGCCCGAGGAGTGCCTCGAGCTCTCCCGCCAGCCGGGTGGGGCGGCGGACGCGACCGACTCCACCGACGACGCGACCGACAATGCGACGGACGACGCCACCGACGATGCCACTGAGGACGCCACGGGTGGTGCGACCGAGTCGCCCTCGCCTGCCTCCACCACCGGCACCTCTCCCTCCCCCACGCCCACGAGCACCCAGACGCCATGAGCCAGCCCACGAACAACGGGCCCCAGCGCCCGAACGGGCCCCAGCGCCCGAACGGGCCCCAGCGCGCGAACGGGCCCCAGCGCCCAGATCCGGCAGAGGAGCCCCTGGCCCGCCCCAACGAACCAGCCCCCGCCGAGCCCACGCGTCCCAGCGAACCGGCCCCCGCCCACGAACCCGCCGCCCACGAACCCACCGCCCCTGACGGCGAGATCGCCGCACCCACGCCGGACCAGGCGCCGGGCGAACCGGCCCCGTCCAACGAACCTGCGGCTCCGCCGTCGGAGAGGCGCCGCGAGCCCACGATCGCGGAGGCGGCCACCGTCCCCTCCACGCAGAAGCGCCGCGGCCTGGCCGCGCGGATCTGGTACGGCTACGCCCGCGCCGTGGTGTTCCTGCGCTGGTTCATCGTGGTGGCGTGGGTGGGTGCCGCCGTGGCCGCCACGATCCTGCTGCCGCCGATGGTCTCCAGCGCGGACGACCTCGAATCGCTGGGCGCGGACGAGGCCGCCTTCGAGGCGGAGGAGCGCTCCTTCGAGCTCTTCGGCTTCCCGCTGCTCTCCCGCATCGCGATCGTGCAGCACGAGCCGGAGGGCATGGAGCCGCTTGTCCAGGCCGAGGCGATGATGCGCGGCGTGGCCATCAACCAGGGCTCACACGACGTACTCCTGGTGGGCGCGATCCCCGTGCCCAACGCCTCCGGCATGTTTGAGGGCATGGGCGAGGAGGACACGGCCGTCATCACGTTCGTGTTCGCGGACCCGCAGTACTCGTTCTTCGAGCAGACGGCGATCGCGGAGCACTTCGCCCGCGAGCAGCTCGATGACGCCTCCGACGCCTTCGTGGGCGTCACCGGCTCCATGCCCGCACGCGCCGCGCAGGGCCACATCATCAACTCCTACGTGGGCGTGGTGGAGGTGTTCACGCTCATCGCCGTCCTCACGGTGGTGGCGATCGCCTTCCGCTCGCTGACCGCACCCCTGATGACGCTGCTCACCGTGGGCGTGGCGGTGTTCGTGACGCTCGGTGTGTCCGGGTGGGCCTCCCAGCTCCTGCCCGTCTCCGTCCCGGCGGACCTGCAACCCCTGATCGTGGCACTCCTCCTGGGCGTGGTCACGGACTACTGCATCTTCTACCTCTCAGGGCTGAGAACGAGGATCCGCGAGGGCCACGACCGCCTCGAGGCCGCCCGCCTCGCCACCGCCTCCTTCACCCCGATCATCACCGTGGCGGGCGTGACCGTGGCCGGGGGCACCGCCGCCCTCCTGGTGGCGGAGTCCCCGCTCTTCCGCGGCTTCGGCCCCGCGCTCGCGCTCACCGTGGTCATGGGCCTGGTGGTGGCGATCACGCTGGCCCCCGCGATGCTCGCCATCCTCGGCGGCGCGGCCTTCTGGCCCCGCGAGATCCGCCCGGAGCCCCAGCGCGCCCGCTCCCGCCCCTCACTCCTCACCCGCGCCATCGCGAACCGCGCCTCAGCGGCGGCGGTGGTGCTGGTGATCGTGGCGGGCCTCGGCGCCCTCACGTGGCACGCCCGCCACATCGAGCTCGGCCTCGGCTTCATTCAGTCCCTCCCGGCCACCACCTCGGCCGCCAAGGCCTCGGACGCCGCCGGCCAGGCCTTCGCTCCGGGCATCATCTCCCCCACGGAGATCGTCCTGGAGGGCCAGGGCATCGGGGATCGCGAGGACCAGGTGGCCGCCTTTGGCGAGGCTCTGGCCGCCCAGGACGGCGTGGCGGGAGTGGTGGGCCCCGGGGACGTCCCCACCGCGGACAACCTCGGCGCGTTCACCGCGGAGAACGGCAACGCCGTCCGCTACCTCGT
>CAZTOM010000063.1:0-1877 GCA_964615555.1 uncultured Actinomycetaceae bacterium | reverse complement strand
CGTCGGACACGCTCCCGCTACCGGGAGCAGAGAGCGGGAGGCGGGCTCCGGCGTCGTCGGAGAACGAGACGGCGCCCCTGGAGATCCCACCGCGGGAGGAGCCGGGCAGCCACGCGGTAACCACGCCGGCGCAGCGGCTGCGGCACCTGAACTACCGGCGGTTCTGGGACTGGGTGCTGGGCGCGGTGGCGATGCTCCTGATCCTGGTGGTGGCCGCGTGGGTCTTCTGGATGCGGCTCACGCAGCCAGTGGGGACGGCGGCCTCGGAGACGCCGACTTCGGGCGTCGCCACCCCGGCGCCACCCACGGACGCGTTCGGGCGCCCGCGGGTTCCCACCCCACCGCCGGCGCTCGCGCAGGACGAGGTGTGGCTCGGGAACGTGAGCGTGGACGCTGCCGCGCTCGTGGCGGCTGGCACGCCGCTGAACGATGTGGTGGCGAGTGGGGTGGACATTACCTCGGGGCCGGATGGGATCGTGGCGGCCTACCTGGAGGTCACGGCCACGGTGCCGTATTCCGTGGTGGAGGCCGAACTGCCGGCCGGGACCACGGTGGGGCCCGCCGGGGGCGGCGAGGTGCGCATCCGGAGCGCGGTGGAGGTGCTCGGGCGGGAGCTCGCCGTGGCCGCGAACGGGGCGGTGCACGTGGTGGGCGGGAAGATCGTGGTGGACCCCACCGCCATCGACCTCGGCGGGCCGGACTGGCTCTCCGAACTCCTCGCGGACATCACGCGGGAGATCGTCACGTTCGAGCACGAGATCGAGGGACTACCCGAGGGGCTGGTGCTGCAGAAGGTGGTGGTGCAGGACGACGGGTTCCGCGCCACCCTCGTGGGGGCGGACGTCACGATCACCGGCGCGGAGGACTGAGCGCGGTCAGCCGGCGCGGCCGAAGGGGCGCGGCTCCAGTTCCTCCCAGCGAAACTCCGTGCCCGGAAGGGCATCGGTGACGGCATCGTGGAGTTCGCCTGCGAGCGCGGTGATCCAGTCCACGGCCTCCTCGCCGGTGGCGCTGATGAGTACCACCGGGCACGGTGAGGAGGGATCGGGGGAAGGTTCGAGACCGACCCAGGCTCCGCCGTCGTAGGCAACGAGTTCGGGGCGGCCGTCCACGGTGATCCAGGCAGGGCGCAGGGTGGCGAGGAAATCGTTGAGGGCGGTCTTGGCGGCGGACGGGTCCGTGGTGCCGTTGGTGTGGAGGGAGGCGCGCAGCGTGAGGCGGGCTGCCGGTGACCAGCGCGGATGCTGGATCCAGCCGTAGTTCACGCGGTACTTGCCTTCCATGGAACCATCTTGCCGCTGATCAGCGGCGCATGGGGGTGATTTGCCCGGACCCACACCGGATGGTCACAGTTTCGGGGCCGGTGGTGGGGCGGGGGCGCGGGTGGTGGGGCGGGGGCGCGTGGGGCGGCACTCCCCCGCCGGGGCGCGCTCGGTGCGGCTGGTGGCAGGTGGTGGGGCGCGGTGGGGCGGCGCTCCCCCGCCGGGGCGCGCTCGGCCCGGTTAGGCTGGGCGCGGAGGTGTCATGAGCAAGCGAGTTCCTCTCTCGATCCTGGATTTGGTGTCCGTGTCCGAGGGCCAGGGCCCCGGGCAGGCGATCGGCCACGCGTTGGAGGCCGCCGTGGAGGCGGACCGGCTGGGCTACGAGCGCCTCTGGTATGCGGAGCACCACAACACGGCGTCCGTGGCGTCGGCGGCGACGCAGGTGCTGATCGGGCGGGCGGCGTCGTTGACCTCGCGGATCCGGGTGGGCTCGGGCGGCGTGATGCTGCCCAACCACGCGCCCCTCATGGTGGCCGAGCAGTACGGCACCCTGGCTCAGATGTTCCCGGACCGGATTGACCTCGGGCTCGGGCGGGCGCCGGGGACGGACCCGGT
>CAZTOM010000062.1:2115-10257 GCA_964615555.1 uncultured Actinomycetaceae bacterium | reverse complement strand
AACCACCTGCGCTGGGACTCCCTCGGTGAGTTCATGGCTCTGGCCGAGTCCTTCCGCCAGGAGGCCGGCACCGGCAACGCCGCCGCCGCGATCCTCGCGGACACCCTGGATGCGGCCACCGAGCGCCTGCTGGACGAGAACAAGTCCCCCTCGCGCCGCGCCGGTGAGATCGACAACCGTGGCTCCCACCTCTACCTCGCGAAGTTCTGGGCCAAGGCCCTCGCGGAGCAGACGGAGGATGCGGGCCTCGCGGAGAAGTTCGCGCCCGTGGCGGCCGCGTTCGCGCAGCAGGTGGACGCGATCGCCCAGGAGCTGGTGGACGTTCAGGGAGAGGGCGTGGACCTGGGCGGCTACTACCGCCCGGACGCGGAGAAGGCGGCGGCCGTGATGCGGCCCTCGGCCGCGTTCAACGAGATCCTCGCGCAGCTCTAGCCAGCACCGGCACAGGCGGGGGCCACTCCCCCGCTCATGCGACGGGCTCCGGCCACGTCTGCATCGGCACGGGCGCGGGTCCCACCCCGCCCGCGGCGCCCGCTCACGACGGGACGGTGGCCAGCCCCCACGGGGCCAGCAGCGCGAGCCCGATTGCGAGCAGCAGCAGCACGGTCACATCGAAGGCGCGCCCGCGGGCGGTGAGGACATCCCGCTCGCGGGCGAATGCCCGGAGCAGGGCGGCGCCGAGGCATCCAGCCGCCAGCACGTAGACCGCAGTGCGCACGTCCACGTACCAGGCCACCACCGCCACCGCGATGGCGAGCAGGCTCACCACGATCACGGTGGGCTTGCGCCAGGTCGGGAACATCACGCGGCCAAGACTAGCGGGGGACAATAGCCACCATGCCCCACCCCACCGAGGTGCTCGTGATCGGCGGCGGCGTCGCCGCCACCGCACTCACCCACGCCCTGCGCTCCCGCGGCTTCGCCGGCCCCATCACCGTGGCCGGCGCCGAGGCCGCTCCCCCCTACGACCGTCCACCCCTCACCAAGGCCCTCCTCACCTCCCCGGCCCCCTCCCCCCTCCTCGAGCAGTTCCCCGCCGCCGCGCAGGCCACCTGGAGGGCCGGCCACACCGCCACCTCCCTCGACCCCCTGCCCGACGGCGGCGCCCGCGTCACGTTCGAGGGTGCGCGCGCGCTGGAGGCACCCTGCGTGGTGGTGGCCACCGGGGCCCGTCCCCTCCTGCCGCCCGCCTGGGACGGGGTGCTCACCATCTCCACCTGGGAGGACGCCGAGGCGCTCCGCACCCGCCTCGCCTCCGCTGCCGGTGATGCCGGAGGTGCCGATACCGACCGTGCCGATAAAGACCGTGCCGATGCCGGCCACGCCCCACCCGGATCCGAGGGTGGCGGCCCGCGCTCTGCCTCCGTGGGGATCGTGGGGGGCGGGTGGCTGGGGCTCGAGCTCGCGTCCTCGCTCGCGGCGGCCGGACACCACGCCGAGGTCACGGACATCGCCGTGCAACCCCTCGGGACGCTCCTCCCGCCAGAGGTGGGTAGGCGAATCGCGCGGTGGCTCGCGGACGCCGGCGTCACCTTCCACGGTGGGCATCCCGTGACGGAGGCCGGCACCAGGCGCACGGGAGAGGACACCCCGGCTGGCTCCCCCGTCACGGAGGCCGGAGAGGCCGTGACGGCAGCCGGCACCCCCGTAGTGGAGGCCGGCACCGCACGGATCGTGACGGATGGACGGGAGGCGGGCTACGACGTCGTGGTGGGGGCGCTTGGGGCCCGGCCGGGGACGGAGTGGCTGCCGGCGGACCTCCTGACGCCCGGCGGGCACGTGGCCGTGGACGGCAGCGGGCGCACCGCCCGGGCGGGGGTGTGGGCGGTGGGGGACGCGTCGTCGTCGGAGCAGCACTGGAACGCCGCCGTGGGGAGCGCGCAGCGGTGCGCAGCCGCGATCCTGGGGCAGGAGGCCCCGCGCACGCCGCCACCAGTGGTGTTCTCCACCATGTTCGGGCGGGACGTGGACGTGGTGGGCTGGCCGCGCCCGGACCTCGCGGTGGCCTGGCGCGGGGAGGGCGAGGAGTGGACGGCGCTCCTTCACGAGGGCGGCACCCTGCACGCCGGCGTGGTGGTGGGCCGGCCCCGGGACGTGGCGGACCTCCGCCGGCTGCTCGCGGACGGACCGGCCACGCTGGACCTCCCGGCGGCCGTAGCCGCCCCGCGCCTCAGGTCACGCTGAGGCGGAACTCAGGGCTCGGCGTCGAAGATCTCGAGGGTGGGGGGCATGGGGGCGCCCTTGAGGGAGACGGCCCCGCCGATGCCGCGGTAGGTGAGCCACCACTGCTCGAGGGGGCGGCGGAAATCGGCATCCACCTCGTCCATCATGTGCTCGAGGGGCTGCGCGCCGAGCCCGCCGGCGGCGGTGCGGCCCACGTAGAAGGCCTTGTGGCGCTGCTTCTCGAACTGCTCGTCGAGGACGTCGAGGGCGAAGGCGGTGAGGCGGGTGGCCAGCAGGCGGTCGTAGGCGGTGGGTTCGCCGCCCTGCTGGAGGTGGCCGATGTTGTTGAGGCGGACGTCGAACAGGCCGCCGCCCTCCTCCTCGAACGCGCGGGCCAGGAAGTCCGCCGAGTACTCCTTGTTGGCCTCCTCGTTGCGGACCACGAGGAAGAGGTCGCGGCCGCCCTCGAACGCGTCGCGCATGCGGTGGGCGTCCTGGACGATCCCCTCGAGCGTCATCCCGGTCTCGTGCAGGTAGACGAGCTCCGCGCCGGCAGCCATGCCGGACACCTGCGCGAGGTAGCCACAGAACCGGCCCATGGTCTCGGTGACGAAGCAGCGGCGGGAGGCAGCGGCAGAGGCCTTGATGTGGTCGAGGGCCCAGACGATGTTGTTGATCGCCGTGTCCACCCCGATCGAGAGCTCCGCGCCGGGCAGGTTGTTGTCAATCGAGGCGGGCACGCACACGATCGGGATGTTGAACGCCTGGAAGCGCTCGCGCTCCTGGACCATCATGTGGGCGCCCAGGTAGGCGTTGAAGCCGCCGATGATGAGGAGGGCGTCGATGCTGTTGGTCTCGATGGTCCGCCCCATCGCGTAGAGGTGCTCCACGCCGGGGATGGTGCGGCGGGTGCCGAGCGTGGCGCCGGACTCGCCGGCCCACTCGTCCACCTCGCGCCACGTGAGCTCGCGGACGTCACCTGCGATGAGGCCGGGGAAGCCGCCCTCGATCCCGAGCATGGTGTAGCCGTGGGCCTTGCCCAGGCGCACGGCGGCACGGGCGGCCGTGTTCATGCCGGGGGCGAGCCCGCCGGCGTGCATGATGGCCACGCGCTTGCCGGCGCCGAGGTCCTCGGGGCGCACGTCCGCTGCGGGCGGGCGGGTCATGGTGTCCGTGATGCGCAGCGTGATGCCGAAGCCGTGGCCGCGGGAGGCCACCGCGTCCTCGTAGCGGCCTTCCTGGACGGCCGTGCGCACGGCGCGGGTGGTCTGGATGGTCTCCACGAGCGGGAGGCGCGCCACCCGGTTGCGGCGCACGCCCAGGATGTAGGCGGGCGTCCCCGGCTGTGCGGCGATCAGTTCCTGCGCGGCGCCGTAGCCGAGCACGGTGGACATCCAGCGGTCGAACGCGGTGGGGGTGCCACCGCGCTGGACGTGGCCGAGGATCGTGATGCGGGCCTCAATGCCCGCCCGCTCCTTCAGGGCCTCGGCAACGCGGCGGGCGTCGATCTTGTTGCCCTGCCGGTCCGCGGCGCCCTCCGCCACGATGATCATGGACTCGCGCCGGCCGGCCTCCCGGCCCATCTCCAGCTTGGCGATCATCTCCTCCTCCCAGCCGTCCGCCGGGGGCATTTCCGGGATGAGCACGTAGTCGCAGCCCCCCGCCATGGCGCTCATGAGCGCCAGGTAGCCGCAGTTGCGCCCCATCACCTCGAGGATGAAGGTGCGCTGGTGGGATGCGGCGGTGGAGGAGATCTGGTCGATCGCCGCGAGGATGCGGGCGAGCGCCGTGTCCGTGCCGATGGTGGTGTCCGTGCCCACCAGGTCGTTGTCGATCGAGCCGGCGAGCCCGATGAGGAAGAGCTCGGGGTGGGCGTCCGCGGTCTCCTGGGTGACCTCGCCCTCCTCCACCAGCTCGGCGAGCATCTTCGGCCACTCGCGGCGGAACTCGTCCGCACCGGCGAGCGACCCGTCCCCGCCGATCACCACCACGCGGTCGATGCCGTGGTCCAGGAGGTTCTTCAGGGCCTTCTTCATGCCCCACCACTCGCGGAAGTCGTCCGAGCGGGCGGTGCCGATGATGGTGCCGCCCTTGTCGATGATCGAGGAGGCGTCCTCCCACTCCATCCTCTTCACGCGGTCGCCGCCGTCGATCGCGCCCTGCCATCCCTCGTAGATGGCGTAGGGCTCCGCGCCGTTCACCAGCGCACCGCGGATCACTGCGCGCACCGCTGCGTTCATTCCGGGGGCATCGCCGCCCGAGGTCAGGACACCAATCTTGATCTTCTCGGCCACGGGTTCAGCCTAGTTGAGGCTGGGCCGCCTTCGCGCCGAAAGAGCGCTTTGGGGCGCGGGTTGCCATGTGTTCCCGACGGCGGGGTGCGGGTTCCGGCGTGCGCTCCCGACGGCGAGGCGTGCCGTGCACACCCGTGAGCCCTCACGCGGCGCACCACCGTGCGCACGCTCAGTGGAAGAAGTGGCGCGTCCCCGTGAAGTACAGCGGCACGCCGGCGGCGTCCGCGGCGGCGATCACCTCGTGGTCCCTGATGGACCCACCCGGCGCGATCACGGCCTTCACCCCGGCATTCACCAGGATGTTCAGCCCGTCCGCGAACGGGAAGAATGCGTCCGAGGCCGCAACGGCCCCGCGGGCCCGCTCCTCGCTCACCGCACCGGAATCAACCCCGGCGGCACCCCCGGCCACATCGTCCTGCGAGCCCGTCACGGCGGCACCCAGCGTGTTCGCACGCTCCACCGCCAACTTGGCAGAATCCAGCCGGTTGACCTGGCCCATGCCCACGCCCACGGAGGCGCCGTCCTTCGCCAGGAGGATCGCGTTGGACTTCACTGCCCGCACTGCGCGCCACGCGAATTCCAGATCGTCCAACGTAGCCGCATCCGCCTCTGGCCCGGCCACGTGCGCCCAGTTCTCCCGGGCGTCACCGAACCGCGAGCCGTCCTCGCGCGTACCCGCCGCATCGATCCGGTCCACCTCCTGGACCAGGAGCCCACCGGAGACGGGCCTTACCTCCACTGCGGCCCGATTGCCGGTCGTCCCCACGGGCCCGGGCGCCTCGCCCACAGCGGGCGGGGTCACCTTCAAGATCCGCAGGTTCTTCTTGCCCTGCAGCAGCGCGAGCGCGTCCGGCTCATAGCCGGGGGCCGCGATCACCTCGGTGAACACGGGCTTCACCTGCTCGGCCATCGCGAGGGTCACGGGCCGGTTGGCCGCGATCACGCCGCCGAACGCCGAGACCGGATCACACGCGAACGCGCGCGCGTGCGCCTCCTCCACGCTCTCCCCCACCGCTATCCCGCACGGATTGGCGTGCTTAATGATCGCCACCGCAGGCCGGTCAAAGTCGTGTGCCGCGCGGATCGCGGCGTCCGTGTCCTGGTAGTTGTTGTAGCTCATCGCCTTGCCGCCGAGCTGCTCGGCCTCGGCCAGCCCGCCGGTCCCGTCCAGGTACAGCGCGGCCGCCTGGTGCGGGTTCTCCCCGTACCGCAGGCCGGCCCCCAGCCGCCAGGTGGCGCCCCTCCACGCGGGGTGGGCGTCGTCGTCGTACTGCTCACCCATCCACGTGGCCACGGCCACGTCGTAGCTCGCCGTGTGCCGGAACGCCTGCGTTGCCAGCCGCTGCCGCTGCGTCAGGGTGAACCCGCCCGCGCGGACCGCCTCCAGTACCGTCCCGTACTCGTCCGGATCCACGACGACGGCGAGGCTGCCGTGGTTCTTGGCCGCGGCGCGCACCATGGTGGGGCCGCCGATGTCGATCTTCTCGATGCACTCTGCCACGGACGCGCCGGAGGAGACCGTCTCGGAGAACGGGTAGAGGTTCACCACCACCAGCTCGAAGGGATCAACGCCCAGTTCGGAGAGCTCCTCCACGTGCTGCGGGTTGGTGCGGTCGGCCAGGACGCCCGCGTGGACGCGGGGGTGGAGGGTCTTCACGCGGCCGTCGAGGCACTCGGGGAAGCCGGTCACCTGCGACACCTCGGTTACTGCCAGCCCCGCATCGCGGATGGTGGCGGCGGTACTGCCGGTGGAGATGATTTCCACGCCGGCCTCAGCGAGTCCGGTGGCGAGCTCCACAAGACCCGTCTTGTCATAGACGGAGACGAGTGCGCGGCGGACGGGGATCTGGGTCATCGGGTACTCCTTGAGGCTCTCACTCGTGGGGGACGCCCAGGCGGGCGGCGTCCGGATCCGATGGCGGGCCGCTCCCCGGTGGTGGTCCACCTACGCCAGTCGCGGCCACGGCCAGCCTAGCGGAGACGCAGAACCGGCCGCCGGGGTGTCCACCCCGTGCGGCCGGCCACTGCAGGTGCCTATTCCGGGTCCGGGAAGAAGATCTCCTCGATCCGCCTCCCGAACAGGGCTGCGATGGAGAAGGCGAGCGGGAGGGACGGATCGAACCGGCCCTTCTCGATCGAGATGACGGTTTGGCGGGAGACGCCGAGCTCGTCTGCGAGTCGTTGCTGGGACCAGCCCTGTGACTGGCGGAGGTCCGAGAGGGAGTTGCGCATCAGGACCGGGCCTTGATCACGAGGTACCGGATGATGAAGCTCACCCAGGCGAAGAGGATCACGCCCACCAGCACGATGCTCACCTCCGCCTCCCACCGCGTGAACGCGGCGACGGCAGCTCCGATGCCAGTAACGAACAACAGGTCCGTGTAGGAGCCTGCAGCTGCCTGCTGGAACCAGGTGGACTCCACCGAGCGCTCGGGCCGTGCTGACGCCCCCAGGATCGTCTCCCGGTCCACCACGAGCACGTACGCGAGCCCCAGAGCGGCGGGGGCGACTGCCATGGTGACCACGCCGATCTCCACCAGTGGGTTTTCATGGATGTCCGCCCAGTACTGGACGGCAAACGCGATTCCGAGTGAGACCAGGAGCCCCAGCGGGATCGCCACGGCGAGGGCGTGGATACTCCGCCCCCCGATCCGGGTGGTCCCCCAGCGGGTCCGTGTGGGTGATGACTTCTGCGGGTTCGTGGTGTTCATGGTGCCTGCCTTGACCTTGGTGCCGACGCCCCTGCGCCGAACGCTGTAAAGGAGACTTTACTGTCAAGTTCGCTTTACTGTCAAGTGGGCTTTACACCAGTGCCGATCCGGGCGCGCCGTCCCTCCACAGTCCATCCCTCCCGCGCCATTCGGCCCACCGTCTCCACGAGTTGGGCCCGCTCGGCCACCTTGATGCGCTCGGTCAGGTCCTCCACGGTGTCATGGTCCTCCACGGGCACCACGCACTGGGCCAGGATGACGCCGGTGTCCACCCCCTCGTCCACCACGAAGAGCGTGGCGCCGGTGACCTTGACGCCGTATTCGAGGGCGTCGCGCGCCCCGGCGACTCCGGGGAAGGAGGGCAGGAGTGCGGGGTGCGTGTTGAGGAAGCGCCCGCCGAACCGTTCCAGGAACGCCGGGCCCACGAGCTTCATGAACCCCGCGGAGATCACCAGCTCCGGCTCGAACTCACCGCAGGACTCCGCGAGTGCCCGGTCCCATGCGGCCCGGTCGGGGTAGTCCCCCACGCGGCAGGTGAACGTGGGGATTCCGGCGGCGGCGGCGATCTCCACTCCCCCGGTGCCCTCCCGGTCCGCTCCCACGGCCACGATCTGGATCCCGAAGTGCGGGTCCCGGGAGGCCTCCAGGAGTGCGGCCAAATTGGTCCCGGTCCCCGAGACGAGCACCACCACGCGAGTTGCCGTCATGGCAGACAGCCTAGAGGTCGAACCACCAGGTATCGGCATCCAGCAGCCAGTTCTCCCCCGCGTCCGTGGCGCCTACCGTGTGGGCAACCTGCCGTCCGGGGCTCGCGGTCCGATCCGGTTGGCCTACCGCGTGGCTGGCCCGCCGTCGGGCTCGTGGTCCATCCCGGCGCCGGCGCCGTCATCCGTGGCGTCCTCCTCGTCCCATCCCTCAGGCACCTCGGCGGTGATGGCCGTGGGCGCGGTGAGAGCGGTGAGGGCCGTGTGGGC
>CAZTOM010000062.1:0-2015 GCA_964615555.1 uncultured Actinomycetaceae bacterium | reverse complement strand
GCCGTGTGGGCTGACGCGGCACTGAGTGCCGTGTGCGCCGTTGCTGCGATCGGCGCGGTGGCGGCCGTGGGGGCCACGGCGGCGTACGCGCGCCCCTCTCGCTCGCCGTCCGGGTACTCCTCCCACTCCCCCTCCGGGTCCTGATCCCACTCCCCGTCCGCACTCTCCTCCCACTCCGGATCGCCCTCGGCTCCGGCCTCGGCGGCGCCCGGGTCGGGCCGCCCACCGAACATGGGGAGTCCCTGGTCGCTGTACGCCGGGGAGGGCGAGCCCGCGGACGGGGCGGGAGTGGCGCCGTCGGCGGAGGAACGGGGTGCGGAACGGGCGGCCTCGCGGCGGGCGGAGTACGTGGCGAGCAGGTGGAAGGTGACGAGCGCGATGGCGTAGCCGAGCGAGACCTGCGCGGAGAGTGCGAGCGCGGCGAGCGCCGGGGAGATGACCCCAACCTCGGCCATGCGGCCGGGCCCGAGCGCCCCGCCGGCAAGCGCGAACCACACGAGGGCGCCGAGGAACTCGGTGGCGAACGCTGCCAGCACGCGGTAGCCCACGCCCTGCCAGGTCTTTGGGTCCTCGGCGCGGCGGGAGCGCCACAGCGCCCACACCGCACCGATCACGATGGGGAGGAGCACCACGATGTATCCGGGCTCGAACCCGGGAGCGGGCAGCGCACCGAGCACGGGGATCGCCGGGAGGGGCTCGGTGAGCACCTCGGCGGGGGCGAAGCTGGTGCCGGTCCCCACCATGAAACCGGGGCCGGCCACCCAGGCGAGGGCCCAGGCTGCCAGGTTCGGGAGGTAGGCGGCCTGCACCAGGCCGAACGCCACCCCGGAGACGGCGGAGGCGCGCAACGATTCGGAGATCTCCGCCACCAGGTCCCAGCCGAGGAACACGGCGGCGCCCACCATGAGGCTGCCGGCCACCGCGAGCCAGAGGAGGAGGATCCGGCCGGAGCGGAAGCCCTCGCCCACATCGCGCGGCAGGGCGTCGAGCCAGGTGCGGGCCGCGTCCGGGAGTTCGCGCGTGCGGCCCCAGATTCCGGTGGTTCCGGCCACGGCACCGATGAGGAGCGCGCCCAGCAGGTGACGGCCGGGGGCCACACCGCTCGCGTAGCCGAGCAGCGCCACCGCCACCACGAACGTACCCGCGGCGAACGCGACCTGCGGGATCGTGCGCAGGTGGCCGCGGCGGATCGATCCGTTCAGCAGGAGGATGGCGAGCAGGGGCACGCCGAGCGGCGCGAGCGAGACGGCCGTCTCCTCCACCAGCATGGTCCCGCCCAGGCCGAGCGCCCAGAACTGCGATCCCGCACCCACGGCGGTGGCCCAGTTGGTCTCCGCCATCCCGGGTGCGGCGGCCGTGGCCGCGTAGGCCACCATGGCGAGCAGCGCGGTGGTGAGCCAGGTCAGCACGGCCGCCTCCACACCCGCGAACGCGGCGCGGAGGGACCTCTCGGGTAGGTAGCGGCTCATTGCTCGTCAGGATAGGCGCTCGCCGGCCGCCTTCCCGGAGTGCCTCGCCGGGCGGGCCGGGAAACGCGCCGCGGCCCGACGACGCGAGGTGGGGTGCGTCGTCGGCAGGCAGGCCCCGTCACGCGCCGCGGCCCGACGACGCGAGGGGGGCTGCGTCGTCGGGCCGCGGGGCGTACGGGCCGGGTGGGCCTACTGGATCAGCTCGCGCGCGAGGTGGGCGGTCTCGGTGGGGGTGCGGCCCACCTTCACGCCCACAGCCTCGAGGGCCTCCTTCTTGGCCTGCGCGGTGCCCTCGGAGCCGGTGACGATGGCGCCGGCGTGGCCCATGGTCTTGCCCTCGGGGGCGGTGAAGCCGGCCACGTAGCCCACCACGGGCTTGGTGACGTGCTCCTTGATGTAGGCGGCGGCGCGCTCCTCGGCGTCTCCGCCGATCTCGCCGATCATCACGATCGCCTTGGTCTCCGGGTCCTCCTCGAACTTGCGCAGGGCGTCGATGTGGGTGGTGCCAATGACCGGGTCCCCACCGATGCCGATGCAGGTGGTGAA
>CAZTOM010000061.1:7394-10365 GCA_964615555.1 uncultured Actinomycetaceae bacterium | reverse complement strand
CACTCGGACATCTCCTGACGGCCACCGAGCTCGGTGACGAAGTCGGCATCGAGCCACGGCTTGTAGATCCGCAGCGCCGGGTTGGCCATGAGGCCGTAGCGGTAGAAGCGCTCGATGTCATTGCCCTTGTAGGTGGAGCCGTCCCCCCAGATGTCCACCGAGTCCTCGAGCATGGCCTTCACCAGCATGGTGCCGGTGACCGCGCGGCCCAGCGGCGTGGTGTTGTAGTAGAGCTTGCCGGCGGAGCGGATGTGGAAGGCCCCGCACTGGAGGGCCACGAAGCCCTCCTCCACCAGCGCATCGGTGCAGTCCACCAGGCGGGAGGCCTCCGCGCCGTACTCGTCCGCGCGGCCGGGGATGGAGGCGATGTCCGGCTCGTCGTACTGGCCGATGTCAGCCGTGTAGGTGTAAGGGAACGCGCCGTGCTCGCGCATCCACGCCACCGCCACCGCGGTATCGAGACCACCGGAGAACGCGATGCCAACGCGCTCCCCCACCGGAAGAGAACTAAGGACCTTACCCATGCGGAGCAGCCTATTCCCGTTGCGGGGCAATATGCACATCGCTGCATATATTCATCCCTGTGATGTTGGCTACGGCCTCTTCCGGCGGACGTAGACCTGCTTGCGTACCCGGGCGACCACGGTGCCGTCCTTCCCCACGATCTCGTTTTCGAACCAGCGCAGGTGCTTCTGCCCATCTGCGGTCTCGGCCCGGATGGAGTCCAGGTCCGCCTCGGTGATCCGGAACTCCGCGTACACGGTCTGGCGGCCGGGCTTGAGGAACGTGATCTCTCCGTGCGCGTCCCACACCGCGTACTCCGGGCCGAGCGCACGGGCAATCATCATCATCCAGAAAGGGTCCGTCATCGAGTACAGGGAGCCGCCATAGAGGGTGCCCACGTAGTTCCCGGTGAGGCGGTTGTGGCCGAGGCGAACGCGCACGTGCCGGAAATCGTCCGAGACCTCCTGGATCCGGATCGAGGAGAACAGGAACGGCGGCCACAGGTTCATGAAGTGGCGCACCAGCTGGGAGTTGCCGATCACGCGGTCGAGGTCCGAGTAGTTCGCCTGCCTGATCCGTGCGAGCAGACCCGATGCCCCCGAAGTGTTCATACCTCGACGCTATCCCGGATCGCGCCGCTCGGCTGGGTGGGCGGCGGACATCCAGATTCGCGGTGTGAATCCAAGACCCAGACGCGGGCGGCCTTTGGTGCCACAATTGCAAGGGGCCGGTGGAAGCTGGGTAGCACCTCGGGGAGCTTCCGCCACGGACCCCTCTTTCAGCAGCACGTCATCGGGAGGCACGGGTGGGATCCCGGTTCAGGGCGCCCCGCATCATGGGCGCCGGACTTGCCTGCGCGCTCGCGCTCGGCATGCTTGGTGGCGCGCCCGCGGCGGCAGCGGTCACTCCGCAGGCGGCGGGAACCGGCGCGTACACGCCCTTCGCGGAGGCGATCTCCGCGCAGTCACTGGCCGGCTTCTCGGTGGACCCCTCACCCACGCCCGAGCCGCCTGCGCCCCCCACCACGGATCCCGAGCCTCCGCCGCCCACCACTCCACCCACGGAGCCCGATCCGCCGGCGCCCCCTGCCGATCCCGATCCCTCGACGCCGGAACCTCCGACCACCGAGCCTGACCCGCCCGCCGATCCAACACCCGAGCCCACTCCCTCCCCGGACCCGCTCCTCCCGCCTCCCTACGGCCCGGGACCGGAGAACCCCACCCCCACGGATCCTGGCCCCGCAGACCCGGCCCCGTCGGACCCGGCTCCCTCGGACCCGGGCTCCCCGGCCGGTGGCGAGCCTGGGTCCCCCGTACCGGCCGACCCGTCGGCAGTCGGGGGTGACCCCAGCCAGGCGGGCACGGTCAGTCCGCCACCCTCCCCTGCGGGCTCCGGACCCACGGGGATGGCGATCGTGCCGCCCTGGTTCGTGGGCACCACGGCACAGTTCCCGGACCTGAGCCTCCTGCCGGCCACCGGCGTGGTGGCTGCCACCTGGTCCAACCCCCTGATGGGGCGCCTCACCTCCGCCTTCGGGATGCGCGCCCACCCGATCCTCAACATCTTCCTGCCCCACAGTGGGACGGACATCGCGGCCGCCTGCGGGACGCCGGTGTACGCGGCGGCGGACGGCGTGGTGGTGTTCGTGGGCACGAACTTCCAGTGGCGCACCGGCAACCAGGTGGTGATCGCCCACGGTGACGGCGTGATCACCCGTTACGGCCACCTCCTCTCCGGCACGATCGACGTCCGGCTCGGCGATCGCGTGAAGGTGGGCCAACAGATCGCCGCCGTGGGCGGCGACCGGCGCCTCGATCCGGTGGGTGCCGGCCAGTCCACCGGGTGCCACCTGCACTTCGAGGTCAACTTCGACGACGGCGTGACCCCCGTGAACGCCCAGGGCTTCCTCCAGCAGCTCGGCATCCGGCTCGGTCTGGATGCCCCCGTGGTGATGGTGGAGGAGGCGCCCCTGGACGAGGCCGCGGCCGAGGAGCTCGTGCTCGCGATCATGACGGACTATGTGGACGTGATCCCCGGGGTGGTCCCCGAGTTCCGGCTCCGTCCACGCGAACACACCTGAGCCGTCCGCGAGTTCCGGCTCCACCCAGGCGAGAACGCCTGACCCGTCCACCATTCGTCGAGCGGTGGCAACCCCGTGCCTTCCCAGGTGATCAATGTCATACTGAACTGGTGCTGCCCTCCAGCGGTGGAGGGCGCGCATGTGTTCGGTGTCCTGACCGGGGAGGACTCACTCGATGGCTCGCTACCGTGGCATCCGCCGCGCCGCGCTCTCCGGTGCCCTGAGCCTGGGCCTCATCCTTTCCTCCGGGACTGCGCTCGCCGCTGAGCCCGCGCCTTCCCCGTCAGCCGAGCCCACCGCCACCACGCAGCCCAGCCCCGATCCGTCCCCCGAGCCGCCGGCCGAGCCCACACCCGATCCGACGCCGGAGCCTCCCGCCACGCCGGA
>CAZTOM010000061.1:0-7294 GCA_964615555.1 uncultured Actinomycetaceae bacterium | reverse complement strand
ACGCCGGAGCCTCCCGCCACGCCGGACCCCGAGCCAACCCCGAGCCCGGACCCCACCCCGGATCCGACACCAGATCCCGAGCCGACGCCCACTCCTGACCCAACGCCCGACCCGACCCCCGATCCGACGCCGGACCCCTCACCAGATCCCACTCCCACCGAGCCGCCCACAGGCGAGCCCGACCCAAACCCGAGCCTCCCGCCGGGAGGTGAGCCCACGCCGTCGCCGGATCCTGAGACGGACCCGCAGGACGGAACGCCGGGCGAGCCGGCGCCGCCCGGACTGCAGACCGGGGTCGGCGGTGTGGGGGACAACTTCCCGCGGCACACGCAGGTCTTCCCGGACCTCTCCCTGCTGCCGGCTGACGGCGTCATCGCGAACGTGTGGTCGAACCCGGCGATGGGGCGCCTGACCTCGATGTTCGGGCCGCGGCTACACCCCGTGCTCGGCGCATTCATGCACCACAGCGGCACCGATGTCGCGGCCGCCTGCGGAACGCCGGTGCATGCCGCAGCGGACGGCGTGGTGGTGTTCGTGGGCACGAACTTCCAGTGGCGCACCGGTAACCAGGTGGTGATCGCGCACGGGGACGGCGTGGTCACGCGCTACGGGCACCTCCTGAGCGGGGAGACCGTGGTGGAGCTCGGCGATGAGGTGCGCGCAGGGCAGGTGATCGCGGCCGTGGGCGGGGACCGGATCCTGGACCCGCTGGGTGCCGGCAACTCCACTGGATGCCACCTGCACTTCGAGGTGAACTTCGACCAGGGCGCCACCCCCGTGGACGCGATCGCGTTCCTGCAGGCGCTCGGCGTGCGGCTCGGCCTGGACGAGCCCGTGGTTCCGGAGGAGGAGACCACCGCGGAGGAGGGTGAGCTCACCGAGGAGGCCGAGGAGATCGTGGAGGAGGTCCTCGAGATCCGCACCGCCTCCGTGGACGTGATCCCCGGGGTGATCCCCGAGTTCAAGGTCCGGACCATGCCCCAGCCCACGAACCCGCTGCTCGGGACCGGCATCGGCGGGTGACCTATCCCGGCGGTCGCCGCGGGACGTAACCGGCCGGACGGACCGAACCACGCCCCACCCAGGCTCACGCCACCACGTGGCAACACACCGCGAAGCAGCAGGCGTACGCTTAGGCTTCCCTGAGCCTGCCACGAACTCCGGCGGGTACCGCGGAGGGAGGCAGACGTGCTGGAGGTGGTGAGCGCCGTCGCCGGGCTCGCGGCCGTGGTCCTGCTGGGCTGGATCTTCAAGCGCGTGGGGTGGGCGCCGCCCTCGAGCGTGGGGATCTTCTCCAAGATCATCATCTACATCACGCTGCCAGCCCTGATCGTGACCTCGTTCAACTCCACGGTGATCGAGCCCTCCCTGTTCCTGGTGACCGCGGTGGGGGTGGTGGCGATCCTGGTGCAGATGGGTGTGGGCGTGTTCGTGCTGGAGCGCGCCGGCGGCCCGCGGGAGAAGGTCTTCGCCCTCCTGAACCAGGGCAACTACAACGTGGGGAATTTCGCGATCCCGTTCCTCGCCACGCTCGTGGGGCCCTCCGCCGTGGTCACGGCCGCCATGTTCGATGTGGGCCAGGGCGTGCTTGTGGCGGGGATGGGCTACGCGAGCGCCATGGCGATCGCGCGCGGGGGGCGGCTCACGCCGTGGAGCGTGCTGCGGGAGGCGCTGCGCAACCCGGTGATGGTGGCCTACATCGGCATGCTGGTGCTCCGCTCGCTCGGCGTGACGCTGCCGGCGCCCGTGATCGAGGCGACCGCCCGCATCGGGAGCGCCAACACCTTCCTCGCCCTGTTCATGCTGGGTGTGGCCCTCGAGCTACGCCTGCCCCGTGAGTCCTACGCGCGCGCCTGGCTTCACCTCGGGGTGCGCTACGGGTTTGCGCTGCTCTTCTCCGTCCTGGTGTGGCTGTTCCTGCCACTGCCGGTGGAGTTCCGGGTGCCGCTCGTGATGCTCCTGTGGGCCCCGATCGCCTCCCTGGCACCGGCCCTCACGGCCGAAACCGGCGGTGACTACCAGCTCTCCTCGTTCGTGACCGCCGTCTCCACGGTGGTGGGCATGATCGCAATGCCGCTCGCGATGGTGTTGCTCAGTTGAAGTGACCGGAAGAGCAGGCGCACCACAGCGCATTAGTGTTATACACTTATTAGGTGAGGGTGGTGTTCACGCAAGCGTCGCGCAAGCACCGGATCGCCAAAGGTCGGGCGATAGAAGTCATGGCCTCGACCGATCCTGTCGAGGGGGTTCGGTGCACCGGGGACCCCATTCTCACGTGGATCGGCCCCGATTCTCGCGGACTGATCCTGGAGATCGTGGGGATTGTGGTTCCTGACCGCGATACCGGCGAGGACATCCTGCTCATCCTGCACGTGATGCCCGAGTACCCAAGCGAGGAGTAGAGATGACACGGATCCGAGTGGGTTCGCGTGGGACCGTTGAGGTTACAAGTACCGAGGATGTCAACCTCGATACCAACCCCGCCACGGGCGCCGACGGCAACGCCATCACGGAGGCGGATGCAGTTGCAATCGCAGCCGAGGCACTGCAGGAGGTGCGGCGTGGCCCCGGTCGGCCGCCCCTGCCCAAGAGCGAGCGAGCCGATCAGATCAAGGCCGTACGCCTGACATGGGATCAGGCGAACCGACTGAGTGAGACCGCCCAGCAGCGCGGGACCAGTGAATCCGAGGTGATCCGGCAGGCGCTGGAGCGGTTCATGTCTGCCTGAAGGAAATCCCTGCCGGGGCCCCGGGCTCAGCCCTGGTAGACCTCGTCGAACGGGGTGGGGAGGTCCTGGACGCGGTTGCGGATCGCCTCGGTGACGGTGTCCTTGGCCACCTGCACCGCGTCGTGGATGTCCGCGCCCTTGGCGAGTTCCGCCGTGATCGCGGCCGCGAGGGTGCAGCCGGCGCCGGAGACGTAGCGCTCCCCGATCTTCTTCTCCCGGTACTCGGTGAAGTTCTCCCCGTCGTACAGGACGTCCACCGCGTCCTCGCCGGGCAGCACCGCGCCGCCCTTGGCCACCACGTAGGGCACACCGAGCTTCTCGTGGATGGCCTTCGCGGCCTCCTTCAGCGTCTCGAGGTCCACCACCTCGATGCCCGAGAGCTGCGAGGCCTCGAACACGTTCGGCGTCACCACCGTGGCGAACGGGAGGATCTTGGCCTTCAGCGCGTTGTCCGTGTCCAGGGCCGCGCCGGGCTCCTGGCCCTTGCAGATAAGGACGGGGTCCACCACCACGTTCTTCCACTCGCGCTCGCCGAGCTTCTCCGCCACGGCGTCGATGGTGGGGACCGTGCCGAGCATGCCGAGCTTCACGGTGTCCGCGTCCTCGTGCACGCCGGTGATGGCGTCGATCTGCTGGCGGATCACGTCCGCGTCCACCGGCACGAACAGGTGGTCCCAGTTGTTCTTCGGATCGAACGAGACGATGCACGTGAGCGCCACCGCGCCGAACGTGCCGAGCTTGTGGAAGGTCTTGAGGTCCGTCTGGGCGCCGGCGCCGCCGGTTGCCTCAGAGCCTGCGATCGCGACTGCGACGTTGACCATGGTGATGCCTCGATTCTTACGCGTGTGTCAGAGGGGGTCCTGACCTCGGGTGATTGTAACCCCCGCCCGCCCACACCACGCGCGCGGGTCTCACCGCTGGGGCCTCTCAGCTCGTGTGCGGGTCCCGGGAGTAGAGCCCCGCGTGCGCCTCGCCCTCACGCCACCCGAACGACTCGATCCCCCGCAGCGCCCCGTCCCGCCACCGCTCCAGCACGAACCGCTCGTGCGGCGGCATCAGCGGCAGGTCCGTGAGGGCGAACCACTCGATCCGCTCGTTCTTCTCCCCCTCCAGCGGCTCCGGCTCGCCTTCCCACCGCTCGGCCGCGAACATGAAGTCCACCCGCTGCTCGATCGGCTCGAGCGTCCCGTCCGTGCGGTGCAGTGCCGTCAGCGGCGTCAGGTCCCCCTCCCCGACGGCGATCCCCAGCTCCTCGCGTGCCTCCCGTACCGCCGCGCTCACCACGTCCTCCCCGGCCTCCACGTGCCCGGCCGCGGCGGCCGCCCAGTGGCCGTCCATGTAGCCGGTGTTGCGCCGGAGTTGGAGGAGCACCTGGTCCGCACCCTCGTGGTGGCGGCGGAGGTACACGTAGGCAGCGGGAACCACCTGGAAGCGGGGCATGGGCATGGTGCCAATCCTCCCACGCGGGAAGGCGCGCGCTGGGGCCAGCGCGGGGGGCGCCGTCGGGCGGAGGGCGGCAGACGAGGGCCGGTGTCCGGGAGACGGAGGGCCAGCGCGAGGGGCGCCGTCGGGAGGAGGACGGAGGGCCAGCGCGGGGGGCGCCGTCGGGCGGTGGGCGGCGGGGGAGAGGGTTCGGGTGGGGGACACGGAATACAGTGGGCGCATGAGTGAGTCGCGGCCGGCTGAACACAAACCCGGGGTGCCGATTCGGCTGAGTCGGGGGCTCTCGATCGTGCTGCTCCTTGCGGGCAGTTGGATCGTGTTCGTGGGCCTGCGTGAGATGGCGGACGTGATCACGCCGCTGTTCTTCGTGGTGAACCTGTGGATCATCGTCTACCCGGTGCAGCGGGTGCTCTCGCGCATGCGGCTGCCGGGCGTGGTGGGGGCGCTTGCCACGGGTGCGCTGGTGCTCGCCATCCTGGCGGGCTTCGTGTACTCGATCGCGTGGTCGCTGACGGCGTTCGTGAACGAGCTACAGAAGCCGGAGTACGTGCAGCGGTTCAACGATCTGGTCACGGACCTGATCGTGTGGCTCCAGGGGCTGGGCATCAGCCAGGAGCAGATCGTGGAGCAGGTGCGGAACTTCAGCCCGGAGAACCTCATGGGCTGGGTGACGGGCGCGCTCGCCTCCACCATGAACATCGGCACGTGGATGCTCGCGTTCTTCACGATCCTCGTGGGTATCGCCACGGACATCCCCTCGATGCTGCAGCGGTTCCTCGCGGGAGCCCGCTCGCAGCCCTCGGTGGTCACCTCGCTCGTGGGGTTCGCGCAGGGGGTGCGGAAGTACTGGGTGGTCACGTCCGTGTTCGGACTGATCGTGGCCGTGGTGGACGTGATCCTGCTGCAGATGCTCGGGGTGCCGCTCGCGCTCGTGTGGGGAGTGCTGTCCTTCATCACCAACTACATCCCCACGATCGGGTTCATCCTGGGCGTGATCCCGCCCGTGGTGATGGCGCTGTTCGCGGTGGACCCCCAGACCGCCGTCCTGGTGTTCGTCCTCTACTTCACGGCGAACGCATCCATCCAGAGCTTCATCCAGCCCAAGTTCAACGGCGACGCCGTGGGCGTGACCGCCACCGTCTCGATCCTCTCCCTCTTCGTGTGGTCCTACGCGCTCGGCCCCATGGGCGCCCTGCTCGGACTGCCGGCCACGCTGCTGGTGAAGGCGCTCGTGATCGATCCCGATCCGCAGATGCGCTGGATCAACGCGTACATTGCCGCCGATCCCACCACGGCCGTGCACGAACCTGCCGTCCAGGCCTCCAACACGGCGCGACTCGTGCGAAAGTGGGCGGCCCGCAGGGGGGAGGACATCCCCGTGCTCGTGGACGAGCTTGCCGATCCCGAGGGCCTCACCCCCGTCTCCGTGCGCACCACGGACCAGCGGCCTCCGGCCGCGCCCGTGCGGGACCGGCGCGCCCCCGAGGGTGGGGGGCATCCGGGTGGCGACCGGGAGCCTGGCAGCTACACACCCACGCCGGGCGGCCCCACGGATCGGTTCTTCGATCCGCAGCCCGATGGGCCGGCCGATACCTCCGCCTCCGGGCCCCCGCGGGTGACTCCGGCTCCGCGCGTGATCCGGCCGCCGCGGCCCGGGGAGACCTCGGCGCGAACGCAGGGAGGTCAGGGGCAGGGGCAGCGGCCTGGAGTGGGGCAGGGGCAGCACGGGCAGGCTTCACGTGAGGGGCAGGCCCCTCAGGGACAGCCCGCGCGCGAAGGGCAGCCGCCGGCTCGGGGACAAGTCCCTCAGGGGCAGATCCCGCGCGAAGGGCAACCGCCGGCGCCCCGGCCGAACCAGCCCCCACGCCGACCCACTCCGCCAGTGATTCCCCCCGGCGGATCCACTCCCGAGGCCTGACGCTTCTGGGGCGAACCGCCCACAGATCCCACCCCGTGTCCCACCCCGTGGACGTTTCCACGCCCTTTGGACGCGAAAATGTCCACCACTCGTCCATCTCGGTTAACGCCTGATGATTTGACTAACGTTTCAGTAATAATCCCTCAAGAGCAACTGAGGTGTCTGTATGACCACGGGATCAGGAGAGCCGTCGGGCGCAACGTGGGGCCCGAACATCGGCACCCCAATGCCTCCGGAACGCTCCGCCTACCACCACGGCGACCTCCGCAATGCCCTCATCCAGGCCGCCATCGAGCTCGCCCGCGAGGGCGGGCCCGATGCGATCCAGCTCCGCGCCATCACCCGCAAGATCGGGGTCACGCCACGGGCGGCCTACCGCCACTTCCACAACCTGGAGGCCCTCGTGGAGGCGGCCTCGATCGAGGGCTTCCGCCTCATGGCGCTCGAGATGGACAAGGGCGTGCAGAAGGTCTGCGGCGAGGTGGACCCAAGTTCCCGCGCCCGCGCCCGCACCTTCGCAGTGGGCCGTGCCTACATCAGCTTCGCCCTCCACCAGAGCGGACTGTTCGAGACCGCGTTCTTCGGCCCGGCCACCATCCACAGCTCCCGCAAGCAGGAGACCGAGGGGGAGATGGGGCTCACGCCCTACGGGCACCTGATCGCAGCACTCGAGGAGATGCGCGACACCGGCCAGATCCCCGCCGAACGCCTCCAGCGCGACGCCACCATCGCCTGGTCCCTGGTGCACGGCTTCTCCACGCTCGCCATCCGCGGCCCGCTCCACATGCTCCCCCGCGAAGAGGCGCTCGCCATGGGAGAGGACCTCGTGATCGGGCTCATCGACGGCATGTCCAACTGGCCGTCGAACACCGAGATCAACATCAACTGGCGCGCCGCAGCCGCCACCCCTGGATCGGCACCTTCGGCGGGGTCCGCTGACTCGGCCGGGCCGGCACCCTCGGCGGAATCCGCACCCTCGGCGGCCTCCGGGAACTAGCCTCTCGCCTACCGCCCGGTGTGCCTGCGGATCAGGTCCTTGAGCGCGTCCACGTCGTTGGCCAGGTGCACCACGTGGCGCTCGGCCCCCTCCAGCCCCGCGAACCGCTCGGGCACGGGCGGGTTCATGCCCACCGCCTCCTGGATCGTCTCCGCGAACTTCACCGGGAGTGCCGTCTCCATCACGACGACGGGCCTCGCCACCCGCT
>CAZTOM010000060.1:5494-10432 GCA_964615555.1 uncultured Actinomycetaceae bacterium | reverse complement strand
TCGGCGGCGCGGCGGGCGCGGGAGTTGGACCAGCCGTACCAGCCGAACGCGATGGCGGCCACGATCAGCGGGTACACCCAGATGGGCGTGGTGCCGAGCGTGCTCACCACCCACTGCTGGGCGGCGAAGGATGCCTCGGTGAAGTCGAGGGCGAAGATGCCGGCGGTGCCGTCGAAGACGAGGAAGAGGACCCCGATCAGCACGAAGAACGCGCCCGCGATGAGGGAGGTGGAGTGCAGGCGCAGCGGGCCGAGCGTGATCGTGCGCCCGCGCAGCCACTTCTTCTCCCCGAGCCGGAACCGCTCCCACAGGAGCGCGAGCACGAACAGGGGCGCCGCCATACCGAGCGCATAGAAACCCATGAGGGCCGCGCCGGAGAACGGGGAGGAGGAGGTGGCGGCGATCGTGAGGATCGCGCCGAGCGCGGGGCCGGCGCAGAAGCCGGCGAAGCCGTAGACGCTGCCGAGCGCGAGGGTGGCCAGCCAGCCGAGGATGCCCCGCCGGGACTGGCCGCGGGTGAGCGAACCGGACGACTGGTTGAGCCGGTCCCCGCCAGGCAGGCGGAAGCCGCCGCCGAGGGCGATCACCACACCGAAGGCGATGATCATCCAGCCCGCGATCGTGATGAGGAGGGAGCGGTTCTGGATGAACGCCGCCGAGATGGCCTGGATGCCCATCCCCAACGGCATGAGGACCAGGGCGAGCCCGAGGGTGAACACCGCGGTTCGGGCCACGAGCTCCCTGCGGGACGCGAAGGCGTACGCGAAGAACGAGGGCAGCAGGAGGGCGCTGCAGGGGGAGAGCAGCGAGAGGATGCCGGTGACGAACGCGGCAACGAAGGAGAAATCACCCATGGAGTGCAGTCCCGGTTCAGGCGTTCTCGTAGGCCCAGGCGATGACGTCCTCGAAGTACTCGGTGGGGTGCGCCCCGATCACCACCACGCCGTTGATCACGAACGCCGGCGTGCTGCCCTGGGAGAACTGGAGGGCCTCCCGGCCGTCCACGATGAGTGAGTTCCAGATGGACTCGTCCGTGTCCGCGAGGTCCTCCTGGAACTGGGTGGCATCCATGCCGAGGTCCACAGCGGCGTCCGTGAGCCACTGCGTGGTGACCGTTCCGGCGCCACGGGAGGGCTGGTTCTCATACAGCCAGTCGTGGTACTCCCAGAACTTCCCCTGCCGGGCCGCCGCCTGGCCGGCTACGGCCATGTCCACGGACTCCTGGCCGAGCACCGCGAAGTCCCGCCACTCCACGCGCAGGTGTCCGGCGTCCACGTACTTCTCCAGCTCCGGGAGCGTCTCGAGGGAGAACCGCGCGCAGAACGGGCAGGAGAAGTCAGAGTAGACCAGCATCGTCACCGGCGCGTCCGGGTCCCCGAGCGCCACCGGGTCAGCCGGGGCGCCGCGCTTGAGGGCCGCCAGCTCCGCCACCGGCTGGTAGGTGCCGGTAGGTGCCGGCATCTCGAGTGACGTGCCGCCCTGGGTTCCGTCCGCCTCGCCCGTCCCGACGGCGTCCGGGGCGCCAGTGCCGTCCGACCCGGGGCTGCCGTCCGGATCGCCTGCCGTCCCGTCCGGATCTCCGGCCGTCCCGTCTGGATCGCCTGCCGTGCCGTCCGGCTCGCCGTCGCCGCCGGTGCCCGTCCCCACCTCGGCGCTGGGGATCTCCCCGGCCACCGGATCGCCGCCCGGCGAGGAGGTGAACAGCTGCCACAGCCCCAGCACGAGCGCCACGATCACCGCGAGCATGCCGATGATCAGGGGCGTCTGGTTGCGCTGTGCCCGCTGCGTGGGTGCCGCCGAGTCCGCGGAAGCCCCCGGGCCATCGGGGGCAGCGGAGGGCGCGGAGCCCGGGGTGTGCTGTGCGGGCGCGCCCTCAGAGGGGGACGAGGTGGGAGAACTCATGGAATGTCCTAGGCAGGCATCAAGTCTCGGACCATCCTGCGCCGTTCCAGCCACGAGTGTCCAGTGCCGTCAGCCACGGTTGAACCCGCGCCCGCCCTCGCGCCGCCCGCGGGCACACCGCCCTCGCGCCGCCCGCGGGCACACCGCCCTCGCGCCGCCCGCGGACAGGGCACCGGCCACGCCGTTCCGCACCTCCGAGACCTACTGTCTCGATGGGATCGAGGGTGCCCCCGCAATGACGCGTCGCGGCACCCCTCCCACACCCCCGGGGTGGACACCTCACCGAGCACCGCACGAGGCGACCACCTCCCTCCAGAATCCACGAGGTAGACCATGAAGGCCTGGCAGTTCACCGACACCCACGAACCCCTCGTCCTCAACGAGGTTCCCGAACCCACCGCCGCCCCCGGCGGCGTGGTCATCGACATCAAGGCCGCCGGACTGTGCCACTCGGACGTGGGCGTGCTCGACGATCCCGGCTGGCTGGAGCTCCTCGCGTTCCGCCCCATCACGATCGGCCACGAGGTGGCCGGCGTGGTCTCGGAGGTGGGCGAGGGCGTCACCGACTGGAAGGTGGGCGACCGCGTGGCCGTCTGCCCCACCACGCCCGCCGGCGCCCCCGGCTACGGCTTCAACGGCGGCTTCTCCTACAAGTGCGCCGTGGACCAGCAGGCGCTCGTGGCGATCCCGGAGGGCGTGAGCTTCGTCCAGGCCGCCACCGCCACGGACGCCGGCATGACCTCCTACTCCGCGCTCACCAAGGGCGGGGAGATCAGGCAGGGGGAGAAGATCGGCATCATCGGTCTCGGTGGGCTCGGCCAGATCGCCGCCCGTGCGGCAGTCCTCAAGGGCGCCGAGGTGCACGTGGCGGAGATCAACGAGAAGGCCTGGGACATGGCGGAGGAGATCGGGGTGAAGGAGATCTCCAAGTCCATCCTCGATTTCAAGGACCGGGGCCTGACCACGATCATCGACTACGCCGGTTTCGGCCAGACCACTGCGGACGCGATCGAGACGGTGGTCAGGGACGGCTCCGTGGTGCTGGTGGGGATGGGCAAGCTCGAGGCTCTCATCTCCACCATCCGCATGATCCTGTCCCAGGTCACCCTGTACGGGTCCAACGGTGGCACCAAGGAGGACGTGGCGGCGATCATGGACCTCTACCAGTCCGGGGGCCTGAACCCGCAGCTCACCACCATCGGGTTCGAAGACATCCCCCGCGGCATCGATGACCTGCGGGCGCACCGGATCGTGGGCCGCCTCGTGGCGGAGGTTGCGGACTAGCTCCTAGCTCTCCACACCCAGCAGGACGCGGGCGCTCTTCTTCATGGCGTCCGCGTCCGCCTGGGTGCCGCGGAACATCATGAGGAACGCGCACTGCCCGAACAGCATGGACGCCACGTCCTCCACGGGCACCTGCGGGGTGAACACGCCCTCGGCCTGCCCGCGCTCCAGCTCGCTCAGGATGCCGTTCCAGTAGGGGTCCACGAAGGAGACGCGGTACTCGTCGGCGAGGTCCGGCTCCTGCATGATGGTGGCCCCGGCGATGGGGAGGGACTCCCCGAGCGGGTTCTCGTTCACCATCGCGATGGTGTGGTCGATCAGGGCGTCCAGGGCATCGAGGGGCGCGAGGTCCGCGTCCAGGTCGGGCTCGGGGAACGCCACGCGGTAGGCATCGATGATGAGGGCGTTCAGGGACGGCCACCGGCGGTAGATCGTGGACTTGGGCACTCCCGCGCGGGTGGCCACGTCATCGATGCGGATGCGGTGGAAGCCGACTTCCGCGAGGAGTGCGAGGGTCGCCTCGAGCGCTGCATCATCCTTCGCCGGGTCCCGGGGACGGCCAGGACGCGGTGTCACAGGATTTAGCATACCAGCCATGTTAGCCCCCTGATCAGCGTTTTTTACAAGTCGCGAGCACTTCTCTCACACTTTGTACCATCTGTTTCCCCCCGGCGCGCGCCCACCCTCCCCACCCCGGCGCGGTGATCGCCCCGGGTGGTGGGGCCCTCAGAATCCGGCCCGGTCGAACTCCTCGGCCGCCGCCTTCCGGCCGTACTCGATCAACTCGGCCGCCCGATGGAAGTCGAACGTGGCGGCGGCACTCGTGGGGATCGAGACGAGCACGTCCGGCGGGTTCGCGGCCGTCCGCGTGGATTCGATCGAGGTCTGCATCGTGTTCAGCGCCATCGTCATCATGTCGATCGTGGTGAGCCCGCGCGGCAACGGCTCGGGGGACCGCCCGAGCGCCGCGATCCGCCGCCGCTCCTCCCGTCCGTCCTCCTCCCCGACGGCGTCGCCCCCGTTCTCCCCGCCCCGTCCCGTGAACCGGTCGAGCCACCCGATCACGCCGTCCACCGCTCCCCCGACGGCGTCCCCCACCTTGTCCCCGACCGCGCCGGCCACCGCCACACCCGGGATCCGGAGCCCGGAGGACTGCTCGGCGTCGGCCACGGTGGAGGAGCCCTGGTAGGGGTCGCGCCCCATGAGGGAGACGGCCACCACCGCGTCCGCGTGCACCATCGCGGTGGGTTCCATCGGGAGCGGGTTGAGCAGACCCCCGTCCGCGAGGAGGCGACCGTTCATGACGATGGGGGTGATCGCCGTCGGGATGGCAATGGAGGCACGGATCGCGGTGAGGAGGGGGCCGCGGGGGAACCACACCTCGCGGCGGGCGGCCAGGTCCACGGCCACCGCCACGTACGGGATCGGCAGGTCCTGGATCTCCACGTCCCCCACGAGGTCCGCGAGGATGTCCATCATCCGGTCGGCCTTCAGCATGCCGGGGCCGCGCAGGGCGATGTCCATGTACCACAGCACGTGGGAGCGCTCGATCTTGCGCACCCACTCCTCGAACTCGTCCATCTTCCCGGCCGCGTACATGCCGCCCACGATCGCGCCCATCGAGCACGAGGAGATCGCCACCACCTCGTGGCCGCGGGAGGTGAGCTCCTGGATGGCGCCGATGTGGGCGTAGCCGCGGGCGCCGCCGGAGCCCAGGACGAGGGAGATGCGCATGGGACAACCGTACGCGGC
>CAZTOM010000060.1:2688-5394 GCA_964615555.1 uncultured Actinomycetaceae bacterium | reverse complement strand
GCTCGATGGGGGCGTCGCGCACGGCGGGGGCCTCCACCAGGTAGCGGGCCACCACCAGCCCGATCAGGGGCGTGGAGGCCATCGCGGCGCGGTACTCCCCCTCCGGGCCGCCGCCCAGCGCATCCACGATGGGACGGAGGATGATCTCCCGGTAGAACTCGGACAGCGAGGCCCAGTTGTCCTGATTGGTGACCTTGAGCTGCACGATCCCGCGCATGGCCGTGACCACGCCCGGATCGCCCCAGGCGGTGAGGACCTGGCGGACCATCTCCCGGCCCAGTTCCTCCAGCGGCACGCCGAGGGACTCCTCCACGAGGACCTTCGGCGCAATCGGGTAGCCCACCGTCTCGCGGAACAGGTTGTCCTTGGCGCCGAAGTAGTAGGACACGAGCGCCACGTCCACGGCCGCGCGGGCGGCCACCGCGCGCAGGGTGGTGCCGGTGTAGCCGTGCTCGTCGAACTCCACCTGCGCTGCCTGCAGGATCGCCTCCCGCGCCGCCGGGTCCCCGGCCGAGCGCGGCCCGCGGCGTTGGGTGGTGGGAGCGGATTCGGAATTCATCACCCCACGCTACCCGCGTGGCGGTGGCGTTTTCCGGGACCCGCGGGGCGCCGCGCCGGGCTGGAGCTCAGGGCCGTTGGGCGGGACCGCGGGAGACGCAGTTTCCGGGACCCGCGGTACGAGGTATTTCCACAGCGATGAAAAACTTGGGACCTTTGCCCCGTGACGCGGGTGGGGTGGCGTGGGCAGGGGCGGCAATTCGGGGCCCGTGGCGCACGGCAACCATTTCAACACCGTTGAACCTCGGGCCGGGGCGTGGCTAGCGTGGCAAGCGGGAAGGAGGGGAGATCCCGTGAGTGCACCGCTGCGGCTGGGGCTGGACATCGGCTCCACCACGCTCAAGCTCGTCCTGCTGGACGGCCTCGAGATCCGCTTCGAGACCTACCGCCGCCACAACGCGGACATCACCGGTGAGCTCAACCGCCTGTTGGACGAGGTGGCCCACCTGGTCCCCGGCACGGACGTGATCGGGGCCGTCACCGGATCCGGTGGCCTGTCCGTGGCCCACGCGCTCGGGCTGCCGTTCGTGCAGGAGGTGATCGCGGAGACGGCCGCGATCCGGCGCTTTGATCCGGACACGGACGTGATCATCGAGCTCGGCGGCGAGGACGCCAAGATCACCTACCTCCACCCCGTTCCCGAGCAGCGGATGAACGGCACGTGCGCCGGTGGGACCGGCGCGTTCATCGACCAGATGGCCTCCTTGCTGCACACGGACGCGGCCGGCCTGAACGAGCTCGCCTCCCGCTACCAGACCCTCTACCCGATCGCCTCGCGCTGCGGAGTATTCGCCAAATCGGACCTCCAGCCCCTCATCAACGACGGCGCCGACCACGAGGACCTCGCCGCCTCCGTCTTCACCGCCGTGGTGCAGCAGACCATCTCCGGCCTCGCCTGCGGCCGCCCCATCCGCGGCAACGTGGTGTTCCTGGGTGGGCCGCTGTACTTCCTGCCCGAGCTGCGCGCGGCCTTCGAACGCCACCTGTCCGGCCAGGTGGACTCCTTCACCACCCCAGACCGGGCCCAGCTCTACGTGGCGATCGGCGCCGCACTCCTCGCCGAGACGGCGCCACTGCCCGGCAGCGGCGCCCCGCGGTCCGCAGGCGCCGCCCAGACCGGCGCCACGCAGGCCCCCGCCACGCTCGAGACGCTCCGGGACCGCTCGCTCGGCGCCACCCGCACCGCGGAGACCCACCGGATGCGCCCCCTGTTCGCCACCGATGCGGAGTACCGCGCCTTCCGGGAGCGCCACGATCGCCACGTGGTCCCGCAGGCGGACCTCTCCGAGGCCACCGGCCCCTGCTTCCTCGGCATCGACGCCGGGTCCACCACCCTCAAGGCCACCCTGATCGACGATTCCGAGCGGATCGTCTACTCCCACTACGGCGGCAACGAGGGCAACCCCGTGGCCCGCGCCATCGAGGTGCTCGCCGAGATCCGCCGCGACCTCCCCGAGGACGCCACCATCGCGCGCACCTGCGTCACCGGCTACGGGGAGGGCCTCATCCAGGCCGCACTCAAGGCCGAGGACGGCGAGGTGGAGACCATGGCCCACTACCGGGCCGCACAGTTCCTCGAGCCGGACGTCACCTCCATCATCGATATCGGCGGCCAGGATATGAAGTACCTGCGCATCCACTCCGGCGCCATCGATTCGATCGCCGTGAACGAGGCCTGCTCGTCCGGCTGCGGGTCCTTCCTCCAGACCTTTGCCGCCACCATGAACACGGACATCCGCACCTTCGCGGCCAGTGCCCTGCGCGCGCCCGGACCCGTGGACCTCGGCTCCCGCTGCACCGTGTTCATGAACTCCTCCGTCAAGCAGGCCCAGAAGGAGGGCGCCGAGCCGGGGGAGATCTCCGCCGGCCTGTCCTACTCCGTGGTCCGCAACGCCCTGTACAAGGTGATCAAGCTCAAGAGCCCCGAGCAGCTCGGGGAGAAGGTGGTGGTCCAGGGCGGCACCTTCCTCAACGACGCCGTCCTGCGCGCCTTCGAACTCCTCACCGAGCGCGAGGTGATCCGCCCGGACATCGCCGGTCTCATGGGCGCGTTTGGCGCCTCACGCATCGCCCGCGAACGCTGGCACGCCGCGCTCGCGGACCTCGAGCGCTCCCTCGAGATCGACACCACCATCCTCCGCCCCCTCC
>CAZTOM010000060.1:0-2588 GCA_964615555.1 uncultured Actinomycetaceae bacterium | reverse complement strand
CCCGTGGTGATGAGCTACCCCGAGGTGATCAACGCGAACGTGGAGGGCCTGAAGGAGCACGGGGTGCGGTTCATGCTCCCGTTCTTCAACCTCGCGGACCCGGACACGCTGGTGCGCCGGATCGTGGAGGAGTTCGCGGACTGGGACGTGACCGAGGAGGAGGCGCGCGCGGCCGTGGACGCCGCCTACGCCGAGGACGCGCTGGTGAAGGAGGACGTACGCGAGATGGGCCGCTCCGCCCTGCGCTTCATGGAGGAGCGCGGGGTGCCCGGGATCGTGCTCGCCGGCCGGCCCTACCACCTGGACCCGGAGATCCACCACGGGATCCCGGAGCTGGTGAACTCGCTCGGGCTGGCGGTGCTCACCGAGGACTCGGTGGTGGAGCCGGGCCAGGAGCCGGACCTGCTGGAGCGGCCCCTGAACGTGCGCGACCAGTGGGCCTACCACGCCCGGCTCTACGAGGCGGCCGCGGTGGTGGCCAAGAAGCGGCCGGACCTGGAGCTGGTGCAGCTCAACTCCTTCGGATGCGGGCTGGACGCCATCACCGGAGACCAGGTGCAGAACATCCTCGAGGCCGCCGGCCGGGTGTACACCACCCTCAAGATCGACGAGGTCTCCAACCTGGGCGCCGCCCGGATCCGCCTGCGCTCCCTGTACGCCGCCGCGAAGGCACGGATGGGCCGGGCCCCGGTGGCGCGGCCGGAGCTGAAGGTGGGCCGGGCCCGCTTCACGCGCGAGATGTACGAGCAGGGCTACACCATCCTGATGCCCATGCTCGCGCCCTTCCAGATGCCGCTTATCGAGGCGGCCGGGCGCTCGCAGGGCTACCGGTTCCGCATGCTCCCGCACGTCTCGAAGGACGCGATCGAGGTGGGCCTGCGCCATGTCAACAACGACGCCTGCTACCCGGCCATCGTGGTGATCGGGCAGTTGCTGGAGGCGCTGCGCTCGGAGGACGTGGACCCGGACCGCGCCGCCGTGGTGATTACCCAGACCGGCGGGGTGTGCCGGGCCACCAACTATGCGGCCATGCTGCGGCGCGGCCTCAAGGACGCCGGATTCGAGCAGGTCCCGGCGCTGACCGTCTCCTTCGGCTCGCTTGAGAAGCACGAGGGCTTCCGGGCCACGCCGGCGCTGCTGCTGAAGCTGTGGCGCGCCGTGCTGCTGGGCGACCTGCTGCAGAAACTGACGCTGCGCTGCCGGCCATACGAGGTGGGGGTCGGATCCACGATGGAGCTCTACCACTACTGGAACCAGATCGCCTACGAGTACCTGGAGCGCGACGGCTGGTCCGCCACCCTGCGCCGCAGGGTCTCCTGGGGTGAGCTGGTGCGCATGATGGTCCGCGCCTTCGACTCCCTGGACCTCCAGGAGGGGGAGCGGCGGCCCCGCGTTGGGCTGGTGGGGGAGATCCTGGTCCAGTACCACCCGGACGCCAACAACCACGCGGTGGACGTGATCGAGCGCGAGGGCTGCGAGGCCGTCCTGCCCGGCCTGGCCGGCTTCATCTACCAGGGCATGGCCTCCGCCGAGTGGCGCTACCGCACCCTCGGGGTGGGCCGGCGCACGCGCCGCATGAAGGACGCGGCCATCTGGGCGCTCGAGCGCTTCGAGGAGCCGATCCGGCGGGCGCTGCGGCGCACGGGCGGCAAGTTCGACGTCCCGGTGCCCATCCGCGAGCTCGCGGAGTTGGTGGATGGGGTGGTCCAGCTCGGCAACAACGCCGGCGAGGGCTGGTACCTCACCGCCGAGATGATCCACATGATCGAGACCGGCACCCCCAACATCATCTGCGCCCAACCCTTCGCCTGCCTGCCCAACCACATCACCGGCAAGGGAATGTTCCGCGAGCTGCGCCGCCGCTACCCCGAGGCGAACGTGGTGGGCATCGACTACGACCCGGGCGCCTCCGAGGTGAACCAGCTCAACCGGATCAAGCTGATGATCTCCGCAGCGATGGAGCGGCGTGCGCAGGCATCGGCCGGGGCGGGTGGCGCTTCGGCCGGGCCGGGTGGCGCTTCGGCCGCGCTCGGCGCCGGCGTGTCCCCTGCTTCCCCGACGGCGGAGGATCGCCTCCCGTTCGACGAGTCCGTGCTCCCGGACCTGAGGTACGAGATGGCCCACCGCAGGATCGCGGAGATGGCGGAGGCGGCAGACCGACAGCCGGGCTCCTGAGCGCCGCCCGCCCCCGAGGCTGTTGCCGATTTCCGTCGGTATTCGGCTGCAGGAGGCTCTCAGCCCTGGGCGCTCCACCCTTCTCCCACGCTGTGGTGCACCAGGAAAATCTGTTGCCAGCCGTCTGGCCACTTCCTACGCTGGCCGGTATGACCACGCACTGCGCCGCGATGAACGGCATCGCATCGATGCGCCTGCGCCTCCGCTGAGGCGGAGAGCAGCACCGATCCTGTGACGCTCCCGCCCCCGGGCCCCGGCCGGGCGGCAGATCACGCGCGCCCGGCTCCCAACAATCCAGCGGAGCAGCGCAATGCACACCTACCACCACGGCCGGCACGAGCATGGCCAGAACTTCCTTAACGACCACCGCACGATCACCCAGATCATCCACCTCGTCCGGGCAACTGACGGAC
>CAZTOM010000059.1:0-10434 GCA_964615555.1 uncultured Actinomycetaceae bacterium | reverse complement strand
GCAACGCGTCGCTGCCCTCCCCGCCGGCAAGGGAGGCCGCCACGGCCTCCGCCTTGTCCGCCCCGGCGGCCACGAACCACAGCTCGTCCGTGTCCTCGAGCTTCTCCCTGCTGAGGGAGACGCGCTCGGGCGGCGGCTTGGGGGAGTCCGCCACCGGCACGGCGCCGCGTCCGGAGATCTCGATCTCCTCGCGCCCGGGGAACAGGGAGGCCACGTGCCCGTCCGGGCCCATCCCCAGCACCACGATCGCGAAGCGCACCCCCGCCACCTCGTCCGCGTAGACCTCGGCCGCCACGGCGGCGGTCTCCACGTCTCCGGGCCGCGCCACCTCGTGGATGTTCTCCGCCGGGATCGGGAGGGAGTCCAACAACGCCTCCCGCGCCTGGGAGGCGTTGCGCTCGGAGTCCTCCGCGAAGCGCTCGTCCCCCCACCACAGGTGGACCTCGCTCCAGTCCACCGCCTCCAGCAGCGGCTCGTTGCGTAGCGCCTCCAGCATCCCGATCCCCATGGAGCCGCCCGTGAGGGCAACGTGGATCGGGACCTCGAGCGCCTGACGCTCCACGAGGGCCAGTAGCAGGCGCATCCCGGCGGAGCGGGCAGTCAGTTCGGCAGTGGGGTGGATGATCACGCGGTGCATGGCCACCAGCCTATGCGCCACCCTGGACTGCCGCAGCGAGGGCGCGGGCGTACACCTCGTCGGCGTCGAGGCGGCGCAGGTCCTCCATGAGGCAGTCGGAGACCTGCCGCACGGGCAGGGAGGTGGTCTGGACCCGGTGCCCCGTCCAGTGGATCGTGGCGGAGGTGGCCCCCTGGGGGCGGTGGATGAACAGCTCCTCCTCACCCAGGTCCACGCGGATGGACTCGATGTGCGGGGCGTCCGAGTGGAGCGTGGAGGCCGGGACGCCGAGGGTGGCGCGCAGCCAGCCGGCCATGAGGTCCACCGAGGGCCGGGACAGGTCCCCCTCGATCACCACGGAGCGCACCCGGTCCGTCTTGCCGTCCAGCACGGAGGCCAGTAGTGCCCGCCACAGGGTGATGCGCGCCCAGGCGAGGTCCGTGTCTCCTGCACGGTAGTTGGCGGCCAGGTGGCGCAGGCTCTCCCGTGCCCTCCCCGCCCCGATGATGTCCGTGATCCGCCGGCTCGCCATCCGCCCCACGGGCTCCCCGGAGGGGTTCTCGGGGGTGGTGCCCACCCACACCGCCACGATCGGGGTGTCCGGGAGCAGCAGCGGGGAGACGAGCGTGTCCAGCTCCGCGCCCGCCCGGCCCCGGGGACGCAGCAGGACCACCTCGGAGGCCCCCGCGTCCGCACCCACGCGGATCTCGGCGTCGAGGGAGTCGGGGGAGCCGCCGTCGGGAAGGGGAGGAGGGTTCGTGTCCACCACGATCACGCGCGAGGGGTGCTCGCGGGAGGCCTCGTTGGTGGCGGCAATGGCGTTCTCCGCGTGGTCCTGGCCGTGGGCCATCACGATGAGGGTGAGGACGCGGCCGAGCGCCACCACGCCGCCCTCCTCGCGCACGCGCACGAGCTCGGCGGCGATCTTCGAGGAGGTGGTCTGCTTCAGGTGGATACGCATTGTCTGCTCCTCACGGGCGGCGCCACTCGCGCCCATCGGCGGCGAGCATGGCCTCGGCGGAATCGGGTCCCCAGGACCCCGGACGGTACGTCTCGATCGGCCGGCCCTCCCAGTGCGCCAGGATCGGGTCCAGGATCTGCCAGGACAACTCCACCTCGCGCTGCAGCGGGAACAGCGGCGGGTCACCGAGCAGCACGTCCAGGATGAGGCGCTCGTAGGCCTCCGGGGAGTTCTCCGTGAACGCGTGGCCGTAGCCGAAGTCCATGGTCACATCGCGCACCTCCATGGAGGTGCCGGGGATCTTCGCGCCGAACCGGATGGTGACGCCCTCGTCCGGCTGCACGCGGATCACGAGTGCGTTCTCTCCGAGCTCCGCCGTCTGGGAGGTCTCGAAGGGGAGGAAGGGGGCCCGCTTGAACACCACCGCGATCTCGGTGACGCGCCGCCCCAGCCGCTTGCCGGTGCGCAGGTAGAAGGGGACGCCGGCCCAGCGGCGCGTGTCCACGTCCAGGCGCATCGCCGCGTACGTCTCGGTGGTGGAGGTGGGGTCCATGCCCTCCTCCTGCGTGAACGCCACCACCTCGGCCCCGCCCTGCCAGCCCGCGCCGTACTGGCCGCGCGCCGTGTGTACGTCGAGGTCCTCGGGCAGCCGCACGGCGGAGAGGACCTTCACCTTCTCCGCACGCAGGTCGGCGGCGTCGAAGGAGATGGGCTCCTCCATGGCGGTCAGCGCCAGCAGTTGCAGCAGGTGGTTCTGGATCACGTCGCGGGCAGCGCCGATTCCGTCGTAATACCCGGCGCGGCCGCCGATCCCGATGTCCTCGGCCATGGTGATCTGCACGTGGTCCACGTAGTGCGAGTTCCACACCGGCTCGAACATCCCGTTCGCAAAGCGCAGCACCAGCAGGTTCTGCACGGTCTCCTTGCCGAGGTAGTGGTCGATCCGGAACACCGACTCCTCCGGGAACACCCGGGAGACCACCTCGTCCAGCTCGCGCGCCGAGGCGAGATCGTGCCCGAACGGCTTTTCCACCACCACGCGGCGGAACGCCCCGTTCTGGGAGCGCGAGAGTCCCGAGCGCTCCAGTTGGCCCAGCACCTTGGGGAACGAGCTCGGGGGGACCGAGAGGTAGAAGACGTGGTTGCCGAGCGTGCCGCGCTCCTCGTCCACCTCCGCCACCGCCTGGGCGAGGCGGTCGAAGCCGGCGCCGTCGTCGAAGTCCCCGGAGACGAACCGCATCCGGTTGGCCAGGTGGCGCCACGTCCCCTCGTTGAACGGGGTGCGTGCCCCGGCCACCACCGCCTCGCGCACGAACTCCACGAACTGTTCGAGGCTCCAGTCCCGCCGCGCGTAGCCGGTGAACGCGAAGGCGGGCGGCAGGAGGCCGCGGTTCCACAGGTCGTAGATCGCCGGCAGCAGCTTCTTCTTGGACAGGTCGCCCGTCACGCCGAACAGCACCACGCCCGCCGGCGGGGCGATCCGGGGCAGCCGGCGGTCCTCGGGCACGCGCAGCGGGTTGGTCATCCCAGCATTATGGGCACGGCCCCGCCCGCCGGGCGAGCGCCGTCCACCAACTGTCGCGCGCGCGTAGGCTGGGGGCGAGCAAAGGAGGCCTTCCGTGACCACCTCGACCCCCGTCCAGGCGAGCGACCTCTCCCGGCGCTACCACTCCGCCGTCGCCGCACTCGTCCCGGACCCCCACGTCACGCTCGCCCCGGGCGCCACCCCGGCGACGGCGGCCGCCACCTCGCCGCTGACCGGCTCACCCGGCGTCGAGCTCCCGCTGTGCTCGCCCGCCGACGTCGAGTACGCGTTGGCTCGCGCGCGCGCCTCCCAGCGGGAGTGGGCCGCGTTGGGGGTGGAGCACCGCTCGCGCGTCCTGCTCGCCCTGCACGACCTCGTGTGGCAGAACCAGAACGCCCTCATGGACCTCATCCAGTACGAGAACGGGAAGGCCCGCCCGGACGCGTTCGAGGAGGTGGCGGACGTGGCCATGACGGCCCGCCACTATGCGCGCACCGCCGCCGGGACGCTGCGCGAGCGGCGGCACGCGGGGGTGATCCCACTCCTCACCCAGGTGACGCAGCGGCGCGTCCCCAAGGGTGTGGTGGCCGTGATCGCGCCGTGGAACTACCCGTTCACACTCGTGGCCTCCGATGCACTCGCCGCACTCGTGGCGGGCAACGCGGTGGTGATGAAGCCGGACTCCCTGACCCCCGTGACCGCCCTCGCGGTGGCCGAGCTCTTCTGGGAGGCGGGCATGCCCCGGGACGTCTTCCAGGTAGTGAACGGTTCCGGCTCGGAACTGGGGGCCACCCTGATCGGTGGCGCCGACTACCTCATGTTCACCGGCTCCACGGCCACGGGCCGCACGGTGGCGGCCCAGGCGGGAGAGGCCCTCATCGGGGTCTCCGCCGAGCTCGGGGGCAAGAATCCCGCCGTGGTGTGCGAGGACGCCGATGTCCCGCGCGCCGTGAAGGGGATCGCGAAGGCGTGCTTCTCCAACTCGGGGCAGCTGTGCATCTCGATCGAGCGGATCTACGTGCACGAGGCCGTGTGGGACCGGTTCGTGCCTGCGTTCGTGGACGCCGTGAAACAGATGCGGGTGGCTGCCTCGATGGACTGGGAGGCGGACATGGGACCCCTCGCCTCCACATCGCAGCTGGAGACGGTTCAGGACCATGTGCAGGACGCCGTTGCGAAGGGGGCCCGCGTGCTCACCGGGGGGCACGCGCTCCCGGACGTGGGGGAGACCGCCTACGCCCCCACCGTCCTCACGGACGTCCCCCCGGAGGCGGAGCTGTACGCCGCCGAGACGTTCGGGCCGGTGGTGTCCCTCTACCGCGTGGGGAGCGATGAGGAGGCCGTGGAGCGGGCGAATGATACGGACTACGGGCTCAACGCCTCGGTCTGGAGCCGCAGCGCGCGCCGTGGCCGCGCCGTGGCCGAGCAGATCCGGTGCGGCACCGTGAACGTGAACGAGGGCTACATCGCGGCCTGGGCGTCCACGGGGGCGCCCATGGGCGGGATGGGTGCCTCCGGGCTCGGGCGCCGCCACGGCGAGGAGGGCCTGGTGAAGTACACCGAGGCCCAGACGATCGCCGTGCAGCGCCTCATGAACGTGGACACGCCCCCCGGCTTCACGCCCCAGGCATGGGCCGGCTTCATGAGGGGCTTCCTCGTGGCGCGCCGGCGGCTCGGCCTGTGAGGCAGGCGGTAGGAAGCACCAACAGGAGGCGGGTGGCACGTGGCGGGCCCGCGGAGAGGTCGGGACGGTGGCAATGAAGTGGATCGGACGGGAGCGCATGCCGCTGGAGGGCACCGTTGTCCTCGTGACGGGGGCGGGTTCCGGGATCGGGGAGCTGGTGGCCGTGGGGGCGGCGCGCCGCGGGGCCCGCGGCGTGGTGCTGTGGGACATCGATCCCGTGGCCGCCGAACGCGTGGCCGCGGCCGTGGGCCTGGCGGGCGCCGAGGCATACGTACAGCGCGTGGACGTACGCGACACCCAGGCCGTGGCAGCCGCTGCCGCCCAGGTGCTGGCGCAGTACGGCGCCGTGGACGTGCTCGTGAACAACGCGGGCGTGGTCTCCGGGAAGGACCTCGTGGACCTGTCCGAGGAGGAGATCGCGCGCACCTTCGACGTGAACGTCCTGGCCCACTACCGCACCATCAGGGCATTCCTCCCCACCATGCTGCAGCGGGACTCCGGGCTCGTGGTCACGGTGGCCTCCGCCGCGGGGCTCGTAGGAGTGGCCCGGCAGACGGACTACTCCGCCTCCAAGTTTGCGGCCGTGGGACTCACGGAGTCCCTGCGGGCGGAGCTGCGCCACCGCGGCTCGCAGGTGGGCACGCTCCTCGTGTGCCCCTACTACATCGACACCGGCATGTTCGAGGGCGTGCGCACCCGGGTGCCGCTCCTCCTGCCGATCCTGCGCCCCGAGCGCGTGGCGGAGCAGGTGCTGGACGCGATCGAGTCCGGCCGCCAGCGGCTCGTACTACCGGCCTTCGCGCAGTCGATCCTCTTCCTCAAGGGCCTCCCGGTGGGCATCGTGGACGCCGTGGCGGACCTGTTCGGTATCAACGCCACGATGGACGCCTTCGTGGGCCGCCCGAAGTCTCGGTCAACCCGCGCCCCCGCCGAGTAACCTCCGATCAGCCCCGGTTAACCACCGATGGTGTGACTTACGTGGAACGTAAGTCACACCATCGGCGGGGATGGCGGAACGTAAGTCACACCATCGGCGGGAAGTGGGCTAGGCGCCGAGTGCACTCTCCACGCTCTGGAGCAGTTCCTCCCAGGACTTCTCGAACTTGTCCACGCCCTCGGACTCGAGCTGGTCCGTGACGTCCTTGAAGTCCACGCCCACGGCCTCGAGGTCGTCCATGACCTTCTGCGCCTCGGCGTACTGCGTCCGCACATCCACGAACTCGCCGAGCTCCTCGGCGGACGCCGCGAGGGTGGCCGCCGGCATCGTGTTGACCACGTTCGGGGCCACGAGCTGGTCCACGTACATCGTCTTGGAGTACTCGGGGTTCTTGGTGCCGGTGGAGGCCCACAGCACGCGCTGCGGGTTGGCGTTCGGCAGGGCGGTGAAGCGCTCGGAGCCGAAGATCTCCTCGTACGCCTTGTAGGCGAGCTGCCCGTTGGCGATCGCCACCTTGCCCTTGAGCGCGAGCGCCTCCGGGGTGCCGATCTCGTCCAGGCGCTTGTCCACCTCGGAGTCGATCCGGGAGATGAAGAACGAGGCCACCGAGTGGATGGTGGACAGGTCGATGCCCTTGGCGTGTGCCTGCTCCAGGCCGTCGATGTAGGCGTTGGCCACCGCGCGGTACTGGTCGAGCGCGAAGATCAGCGTGGTGTTGACGCTGATGCCCTCGGCGATCGCGGCCGTGATGGCCGGCAGGCCCTCGAAGGTGGCCGGGATCTTGATCATGACGTTGGGGCGGTCCACCTTCTCCCACAGCATCTTCGCGGCCTCGATGGTGCGCTCGGTCTCGCGGGCGAGCCGGGGGTCCACCTCGATGGAGACACGGCCGTCGAAGCCGCCGGTGGAGTTGTAGATGTCCGTGAAGACGTCGCACGCGTTGCGCACGTCGTCCGTGGTGGCGGCCACCACGGCGTCGTCGAGCGCCGCCTTCTCGGCGGCCAGGGTGGAGAACTGCTCGGCGTAGTCCTCACCCTTGGACAGGGCGGCGGCGAAGATGGTGGGGTTCGTGGTCACGCCCACCACGGAGCGCTGCTCCACGTCCTCGGCGAGCTTGCCGGAGACGATGGCGCCGCGGGAGAGGTCGTCCAGCCAGATGGAGACGCCCGCCTCGGAGAGCTTCTTCAGGTTGTCAGTCATGTCACTCCTCAAAACGTTTCGTCGGGAAGGGGTCAGGAACGGGCAGCGGAGATGGACTCCCGGGCGGCGGCCGCCACGGTGTCCGCGTTCAGGCCGTAGGAGTCCAGCAGCATCACGCCGTCGGCGGACTCACCGAAGTGGTCGATGCCCACGGAGCGGCCGGCATCGCCCACGATCTTGGCCCAGCCGAACGTGGCGCCGGCCTCCACGGAGACGCGGGCCTTCACGGCGGCCGGGAGCACGGACTCGCGGTACTCCTCGTCCTGCTCCTCGAACCACTCGAGGCAGGGGGCGGAGACCACGCGGGCCGCCACGCCCTCACCAGCGAGCTGCTCGCGGGCGGCGAGGGCCACCTGCACCTCCGAGCCGGTGGCGATCAGGAGCACGTCCGGGGTGCCCTCGGTGTCGGCAAGTACGTAGGCGCCCTTGAGTACACCCTCGGCGGAGGCGAGGGACTGGCCCTCCCGGTCGAAGACGGGGAGATTCTGGCGGGAGAGGATCAACCCGGAGGGGTTGGTGTCCCGCTCGAGGATGCCGCGCCAGGCCTGGGAGGTCTCGTTCGCGTCCGCGGGGCGCACGATGTCCAGGCGCGGGATCGCCCGGTAGGCCCACAGGTGCTCGATCGGCTGGTGCGTTGGGCCGTCCTCGCCCACTCCCACGGAGTCGTGGGTCCACACGTAGATGGAGGGGATCCCCATCACGGCTGCGAGGCGCACCGCACCGCGCATGTAGTCGGCGAACACGAAGAACGTGCCGCCGTAGGGCCGGGTGAGGCCGTGGAGCACAATGCCGTTGACCACGGCGCCCATGCCGTGTTCACGGATGCCGAAGTGGAGGGTACGGCCGTACTTGTTGCCGGGGAACATCTTCGACTGGCGGTCGTCCGGCAGGAAGGAGGGCTGGCCCTTCATCGTGGTGTTGTTGGAGCCCGCGAGGTCGGCGGAGCCGCCCCACAGCTCGGGCAGCACCTCGGCAAGCGCAGCAAGGACGGCGCCGGAGGCGGCGCGGGTGGCCAGCGCCTTGTCTGCGGGGAAGACGGGCAGTGCGTCGGTCCAGCCCTCGGGCAGCTCGCGCTTGATGAGGCGGTCGAGGAGCTCGGCGCGCTCCCCGGCACCCTCACGCCAGGTGGACATGGCGCCGTCCCACTCCTCGCGGGCGGCCGCAGCGCGCTCCTTCGAGCGGGTGCGGGTGTACTCGATGACCTCATCGGCCACCTGGAAGTCCGCCTCGGGGTCGAGCCCCAGGGCCTCCTTCAGGCCCTTGATCTCATCGCCGCCGAGCGCGGAGCCGTGGGCGGCGCCCGTGTTCTGCTTGGTGGGGGAGGGCCACGCCATGATCGTGGTGAGGCGGATGAGGGAGGGGCGGTCGGTGACCTTCTGCGCCTCGAGGATCGCGTTGTACAGCGCCTCCGGGTCCTCCTTGTACTCGGTGTGGCCCTGCGTCCAGTCCACGTGCTGGGTGTGCCAGCCGTAGGCCTCGTAGCGCTTCTCCACGTCCTCGGAGAACGCGATGATCGTGTCGTCCTCGATGGAGATCCGGTTGTCGTCCCAGATGAGGATGAGGTTGCCGAGCCGCTGGGTGCCCGCGAGCGAGGAGGCCTCGGAGGTCACGCCCTCCTGCAGGCAGCCCTCACCGGCCACCACGTAGATGTTGTGGTCGAACGGGGAGGTGCCGTCCGCCGCGTCCGGGTCGAACAGGCCGCGCTCCCGGCGTGCCGCCATCGCCATGCCCACCGCGGAGGCGAGGCCCTGGCCGAGCGGGCCGGTGGTCATCTCCACGCCGTCGGTCTCCCCGTACTCGGGGTGTCCGGGCGTGATCGAGTGGCGCGTGCGCAGGGACTTCAGGTCCTCCAGCTCCACGCCGTAGCCGGCCAGGTAGAGCTGGTTGTACAGGGTGAGCGAGGAGTGCCCGATCGAGAGGATGAACCGGTCCCGGCCCAGCCAGTGCGGGTCCGCGGGATCGTGGCGCATCACCTTCTGGAACAGCGTGTAGGCCATGGGGGCGAGCGAGATCGCGGTGCCGGGGTGGCCGTTGCCCACCTTCTGTACTGCGTCTGCTGCGAGGGCGCGCGTGGTGTCCACTGCGCGCTGGTCGAGTTCGGTCCATTCGAACTTCTGGCTCATGCCGCGTTCCTCTCTGTGGCGTCAATGCCATGACTGAAGGCCATACCGGTACACAGATGAGACTAATGCTCCCGCCACTCCTGCGCCGGACCGTTGCCTCTGTTGCCAGCCGGTTACCGGCCACCAGCGGGCCCGCGGGACGGCGCCCCAGAACGAAAGCAGCCTCACATTCCGTACCGTGGCGCGGGGCTGGCCACTGCGCCCCAAACCCCTAGAATGGCCCCAGCCCCCACACCCGAGGAGTTCCCCTATTTCCCGCCCCAGCCCCATCCCCACGCACGAGACGCCGTCGCTCGACGGCGCCGCTCCGCTCGCGTCGGTACCCACACCCGCCGCCGGCCCCGAGCGGGAGGTGGGTGACGCCGTCGTCCCCGGGAGGGCAGGTGGCCCCGGGCAGGTGGACGCGCAGGAGCGGCCGGGAGGCGCCGTCGGCGGAGGTGGGGCGCGGCAGGTGAGCGCGCGTGAGAAGGTGCGCGGCTACGTGGCCCTCATGAAGCTGCGGATCATCGAGCTCCTCCTCATCACCACGGTGCCCACGATGGTGCTGGCCGAGCGCGGCTGGCCCGGGTGGGGGCTCGTGGCGCTCACGCTGATCGGCGGGACGGCCGCGGCGGGCGCCGCGAACGCGTGGAACATGATCCTGGACCGCGATATCGACGCGGTCATGAACCGCACCAAGAACCGCCCCCTCGTGACGGGTGTGCTCACGGTGCGCGAGGCGATCGTCTTCTCCGCGATCATGACGGTGGCCTCCCTGCTGTGGTTCGGGCTGCTCGTGAACTGGGTGGCCTCCGCGTTCACGCTCATCGCGCTGCTCGTGTACGTGGTGGGCTACACCATGATCCTGAAGCGCCGCACCCCGCAGAACATCGTGTGGGGCGGGATCGCGGGCTGCATGCCGGTGCTCATCGGCTGGTCCGCGGTCACGGGTTCGGTGGCGTGGGAGCCGTTCATCCTCTTCCTGGTGATCTTCTTCTGGACTCCGCCGCACTACTGGCCGCTGTCCATCAAGTTCAAGAAGGACTATGCCGCCGCCGGGGTGCCCATGGCGCCCGTGGTGCAGGAGACGCCCACGGTGGCCTGGCACATGATCGTCCACACGGTGGCGATGGTGGCCTGCACGCTGGTGCTCATCCCGGTGGCCCCCATGGGCTGGATCTACACCGTGGTGGCCGTGGCGGCCGGCGCGTGGTTCATCACTGCGGCCGTGAAGCTCTACCTGCGCGCCAAGGACCCCTCCCGCGGCCCACTCGCCGCGATGAAGGTGTTCCACGGCTCGATCTACTACCTCACCGTCGTGTTCGTGGCCGTGGGTGTGGACCCGTTCGGCCCGCCGCTCCCGTTCTGAGCGCCGTGGCCACCCCCGCCGCCGGGCCCGCGGACCACTG
>CAZTOM010000058.1:0-10470 GCA_964615555.1 uncultured Actinomycetaceae bacterium | reverse complement strand
CGAGGTGCCACGGGTCTCGCACCTCGTAGCACGCGGCTGTGGGGTTGGTGAGGTACTGGCAGTTCTGGTTGAGCTGCCACATGGCGATGATCGTGTAGGCCATGAACACGAAGATCGAGGCGCCGGTGGCCAGGCCGTCCAGGCCGTCCGTGAGGTTCACGGCGTTGGACCAGGCGGTGATGAGGAAGTTCGCCCACAGGATGAACAGGATGATGCCGAGCGGGATGCCCCAGTGGGCGAGCGAGATGTCCGAGTCCCGGATGAAGGAGATGTTGAGGGAGGCGGGGGTGCGGTTGTTGGCGTTCGGGAACTGGGTGGCCAGGAACGCGAACGCGATCCCCACGGCGGCCTGGCCGATCATCTTGCCCGCGGGGTTCAGGCCCAGGGAGCGCTGCCGGGAGATCTTGATGTAGTCGTCGAGGAACCCGATGAAGCCGAGGCCCACGATGAGGAAGATCAGGAGGAGCCCGGAGACGGAGGGCCCGGAGGCCGTGGCCGCGTGGGCCACGAAGTAGCCGATCACGGTGGCGAGGATGATCACCACGCCGCCCATGGTGGGGGTGCCGCGCTTGGTGAAGTGGGCGGTGGGTCCGTCCTGCCGGATGAACTGGCCGTAGTTGCGCCGCACCAGGAAGCGGATGAACAGGGGCGTGCCGAACAGGGCGATGAGGAGGCCCACGGCCGCGGAGACCAGGATTGCGATCACGTGCGCCACCCCTCTGCCAGCCTCCACAGGCCGGTCCCGTTCGATGCCTTGAAGAGCACCACGTCCCCCGGCGCGGCCAGGTCGTCCAGTTCGGCGCGTACCCCGTCCAGGTCGGCGGCGTACCGGGCGCCTGAGAAGGCGCGGGCGATCGGTTCGGCGCCCTCGCCCATCACCACCAGCTCGTCCACCCCGAGCTCGCGGGCCCGCTCCCCCACGGCCACGTGCTCAGCGCGTGAGACCTCTCCGAGCTCCCGCATCTCCCCGAGCACCGCGACCGTCCGGCGCCCGGCCGCGATCCGGACGAGCGCAGCCAGGGCCGCGGCCACGGAATCCGGGTTGGCATTGTAGGCATCGTCGATCACGGTGAGCCCGTCCCGCTCGGAGATGTCCATGCGGTGGGGGCTCGCCGGCCCGCGCCCGTCCAGGCGCGCCGCGGCCTGCCCAAGGTCGGCGCCCACGGCGTGGGCGGCGGCGAGGGCCGCGAGGGCGTTGGAGACGTTGTGCTCCCCGGACAGTCCGAGGGTGAGCCGCGCGGAGGACTCCCCCGCCTCCACCGTGAAGGTGGCGTGGTCGGCGGCGTCCAGCTCCACGTCGGTGGCGCGCACCTCGGCTCCCTCGCCCCGCCCGAAGGTGACCACGCGGCCGGATGCGAGCTCGGACATGGCGAGCACGCGGGCGTCGTCGGCGTTGAGGACGGCCACCCCGCCGGGCGCGAGGCCGCGCACCAGCTCCGACTTCGCCCGGGCCACCGCGTCCCTCGAGCCGAAGCCGCCGAGGTGGGCACGGCCCACGAACAGGACCACGGCCACGTCGGGGGCCACGAGCGAGGTGAGGTAGTCGATGTCCCCGGCCTTGTCCGCGCCCATCTCGAGGACCAGGTAGCGCGTCTCCTCCGTGGCGCGCAGGGCGGTGAGCGGCAGACCGATCTCGTTGTTGAGGGACTTCTCGTTCGCCACGGTGGGGCCGGGCAGGGCACCCGCCATGAGGTCCTTGGTGGTGGTCTTGCCGGCCGAGCCGGTCACGGCGAGGACGGTGAGGTGGCCGGTGCGGAGGGCGGCCACGTGGGTGGCGGCGAGGCGGCCCATGGCGGCGGCCACATCCTCCACCACGATGAGGGGGCGCGCCTGCCCCACCGACTCCGGATCGGAGACGAGGGCCGCCGCGGCACCGGCGGCGAGGGCGGCCGCCACGTAGGCGTGGCCGTCGGTGTTCTCACCCTTGAGGGCGCAGAAGAGCCCGCCGGGGTGGACGGCGCGCGAATCGATGCTCGCCGCGGGTGAGGCGGGCCCGTCCGTGCCGAGCAGGGTGCCACCGCAGGCTGCTGCGATGGCGGCGAGGGTACGTGGTGGGGAGGAGGTGGGGGAACGCATCGCTGGGAATCGTCTCACGAATTCACAGGGTGGTTCGGCCATCGGCCGTCCACGGCAGCTGTGGGGGCGGGGTCTCGGAGGGTGCGACCCCGTAGCGGGTGAGCGCATCCCGGGCGACCGTCTGGAAGATCGGCGCCGCGATAGTGCCGCCGTAGAAGCCCGACTGCGGCTTGTAGACCACCACGGCCACGGCGAAGCGCGGGTTGTCCGCGGGGACGATGCCCACGAAGTTCGCCACGGTCTGGGTGAGCTGGCCGCTCGCGTCCGCGGTCTGGGCGGTCCCGGTCTTGCCCGCCACGCGGTATCCGTCGATGTCCGCCCGCGTTCCCGTTCCGCCCTCGGTGACCACGGACTCCATCATCGCGAGCAGCGTCTCGGAGGTCTCCGGGGTGAGGACGGTGCGGTCCTCCGGGAACTCGGGGTAGGTGATGGTCCCGTCCCCGTTCTCGATCGAGGAGACGAGGCGCGGGGTCTGGTACACGCCGCCGTTGCCGATCGTGGCCACCATGGCCACGTTCTGGATGAGCGTGATCGCGTAGCCCTGGCCGAACATGTTCACGAACCGGGTGCGTCCGTCGTGGGGATCCGGGATGGTCAGGAGTCCCGGGGACTCGCCCGGCAGGCCGATCCCGCTGCGCTCCCCGAACCCGAAGTCCCGCATGTACTGGTAGCGGACCTCGTCATCCATCAGCCGGCCGATCTCAATGGTGCCGATGTTGGAGGAGGTGGCGAGCACCCCGGTGGGGGTGAGGTCCAGGGGCTCGTGCCACGTGTGCTCCCGGAAGACCTGGCCGTTGATGGTGGCCTGCCCGGGCACGTGGAAGGTGGAAGAGGGGGTGATCACGCCCTCGTTGAGGGCGGCGGCCACCGTGAGGAGCTTGCCCGTGGAGCCCGGCTCGTAGGGCGAGGTGACCGAGCGGGCACCGCGATCGGAGGTGTTCGAGGCGCCGGGGTTGTTGGGGTCCACCGTGCCGGAGTCCGCGAGGACGAGCACGTTGCCCGTGCCCACCTCCATCACGGCGACGGCGGCCCACTGGGCGCCGTAGGTACGTACCGCCTCGTCCACCTGCTGCTGGGCCAGGTACTGCAGGTCCCGGTCGATCGTGGTGTTGAGGGTGGCTCCGGGGAGGGCCTCGGTGAGTTCGTTGGTCCCGGTGGGGATCACCTGGCCGCCGTTGCCGATCTCCACGGTCTCGCTGCCCGGGACGCCCGTGAGGGTCTCGTTGTAGGCCTGCTCGAGTCCGCCGAGCCCGAAGTGGTCCCGGCCGGTGAAGCCCACCACGTTTCCGGCGGTGGGGCCGTTCGGGTACTCGCGTACGGCGATCCACTCCGGCTCGATGCCGGGGATGCCGAGCTCACGGATCTCACGCCACTGGGAGGGCTGGAGGTCCTTGACCAGGTAGTGCCAGGTGGAGTCCCCCACCATCTCCCCGCCGAGCTCGAAGCGGTCCCGGCCGAGGATCGGGGCCAGCAGCTTGGCTGCTGCGGCGGCGCCGGTGCCCACCACCTCGCCGTCCTCGGTGTGGAGGAAACGCGCCACCGCCCGCTGGTTCACGGCCACGTTCACCCGCTCCCCGGACATGGCGAGCACCTCGCCACGGGTGTCCAGGATGGCCCCGCGCGGGGCCTCGATCGTGTAGGTGCGCAGCCGCTCCGAGCGGGCCTGCTCGGCCAGGGCGGGGCCCTGCACGGCCTGCACCAGGACGATACGGGCGGCGAAGACGGCGAAGAGGACAACGAGGAGGACCGAGACGACCTTGCGCCGCCTCAGCCCCACGTGCTCCTGGTCCTCCGACCAGGTGTGCCTGCTCTGGGCCACTTACCCCTCTCCCGGCTCCGGCATTCCGAGGATGCTCTGCGAGGCGACGGACAGGTAGTACGTCGCTCCTGCGGGAACCATACCGAGCGAGGTGGCAGAGTTGCGGAGGGCGGCCGGTGAGCCGAGAGATTCGAGTGTGCCGGTGAGCTCCGCCTGCTGCTCCTGGAGGAGGGTGAGGCGGGACTGCTGGTCATGGATCCGGTAGGAGGAGACCGCCATCGCCGTGTTCAGGAGGAGGGCGCCCACCAGGGATGCCAGCAGGATCAGCGCGCACAGCACGAAGAACGGCATCAGGGAGCGGCTCGGCTCCGGGGAGCGGATGATCTGGAGCCGCGGGCTGCGGCCCTGCGAGGGCGATGGGGCATGGAGCGTGGAGGTGGCGCGGGCGGGCATGCTCATCGGGTGCTCCTCGTGGTGCGGGTGGAGTGGGCGGGACGGGACTGGGGGCGGGCCTCGGGGCGGATGCGGGTGGCGGCGCGCAGGCGGACGGAGGCGGCGCGCGGGTTTGCTTCTACCTCGTCCGCGCTGGCCTTCTCGGCACCGCGGACGAGCAGTTCGAAGGTGGGGCGCTGCTCCTCCAGCTCCACCGGCATGCCGTGGGGCGCGGAGGAGGTGGAACGGCGTACGAGCTCCTGCTTCACGATCCGGTCCTCGAGGGACTGGTAGGCGAGCACCACGATCCGCCCGCCCACCGTCAGGTGGTCCAGAGCGGCCGGCATGGCCCGCTCGAGGATCTCCAGCTCGCGGTTGACCGCCACGCGCAGCGCCTGGAAGGTGCGCTTGGCGGGGTTGCCGCCGGTGCGGCGGGCGGCGGCGGGGATCGCCTCGCGCACGATCTCAACCAGCTCGCCTGTGCGGGTGAGCGGGGCGGCCTCGCGGCGGCGCACGATCTCACGGGCGATCCGCGGCGCGAACTTCTCCTCGCCGTAGGTGTAGAGGATGCGGCGCAGTTCGGCCTCGCTGGACTCGGCGAGCAGGTCCTTGGCCGTGGTGGGCTCGGTGGTGTCCATCCGCATGTCCAGCGGCGCGTCCGCGGCGTAGGAGAACCCGCGCTCCTGCTCGTCCAGCTGCATGGAGGAGACGCCGAGGTCCATGAGGATCCCGGCCGCGTCTCGCGCGCCGACCTCCTCCAGTGCCCCGGCGACGTCGTCGTAGGTGGTGTGGACGGGCGTGAAGCGGTCCCCGAACGGGGCGAGGCGCTCGGAGGCGAGCCGCAGGGCCTCCGGATCGCGGTCGATTCCCACGAGGTGGGCGGAGGGCAGGGCGCCCAGGAGTGCCTCGGCGTGCCCTCCGAGGCCGAGGGTGCAGTCCACGAGGACGCCCCCGTCCTCGAGGGCGGGGGCGAGTAGCTCGATACAGCGGTCGGCCAGGACGGGCACGTGGCGTGCTGCGGTCTCGTTCGCCACGGTGCCTCCTTCCGGTTCGCTGGTCTTCGTGACGGTGGTGGTCGGGTGGGCCCTCCTCCCCCCGACCAGGACTCCCTCGTGGTTCTGGCGCCGGGGAAGTGCGCCAGAGTCACGCGAGAGACCTCATCGGGTGAGACGGGTCAGAACAGTCCGGGGATCACCTCCTCCGCCGTCTCGGCGTAGGCGGTCTCCTGCTCGTCCAGGTAAGTGGCCCAGGCGGTGGCGTCCCAGATCTCCACGCGGGTGCCGGCGCCGATCACGGCGAGGTCGCGGCCGAGGCCCGCGTACTGGCGCAGCGGCGCGGGGATGGTGACCCTCCCCTGCTTGTCCGGCAGCTCGTCCGTGGCGCCGGAGAGGAAGACACGCAGGTAGTCGCGGGCCTGCTTGGAGGTGACGGGGGCGGTGCGCAGCTGCTCGTGGAGCCGCTCGAACTCCCGCATGGGGAAGGCGTAGAGGCAGCGCTCCTGGCCGCGGGTGAGCACGAGGCCGCCGGCGAGCTCGTCACGGTACTTGGCGGGCAGGATCAGGCGACCCTTCTCGTCCAGCTTGGGCTCGTACGTACCAAGGAACACGGGTCACCTCCTTCCACCTCGCTCCACGTTGCCCCCACATTACTCCACTTCCATCCACCGTCAAGGGAAATCGGGGCATTTCTGGTGTGAAGATCCTGAGAAATCGTTGGAAATCCGCGGTGGATGAAGGTGGAGGGAAAATCACCGCCAGTGGGGGTCCAGGGGTGGGTGACCGGGTGGGGCGGCCAGGTTCAGCTCGCGCGGGCGCACAAAAAAGACCCCGAGGTGGTGACCTCGGGGCCCGGGTGGGGGGAAGTGGGGCTAGGAGTTCTCCTGCCGCCTCTCCCAGCGCTCCTGCTGGCGCTCCATGAAGCTGGAGGATGCGGACTTACGGGCACTGCCCGATCCGGAGGGGCCGGCGTCCTTGCCCGACGGCGCGGCCTGCTTGGTGGCATCCGGGGTGAGGGTGGTGCCGAGGAGGGCTCCCACGAGCATCCCCACGAAGCCGAGGACTCCCAGCCAGATCTGGTCGGCGGCCACGCCGGCGATCAGCGCACCGATCCCGATGAGTGCCACGAGGATTCCGAGCGAGAGCCTGCGCACGTCCAGGCGGCCGCGCGGTGGAGCCTGGAGGGACTGGGCGAGTTCGGGGTCGGCGTCGCGGAGCTGCTGCTCCATCTGGGCGAGCACGCGCTGCTCATACTCTGACAGCGGCATATCGCGCCTCCTCACGCCGGTGGTCGGTGTCACTCAAGGATAAAGCCCGTTCAGGGCTTATCAAAGTCGAGGACGTGGAGACTTGGCAAGGATCGCTCTACTCCTCCGGCTCCTCGAGCAGGGACGCCGGGGTGATCCGCTCCCGCCCAAAGCGCCTCGCCACGGCGTCCATGGCGTGCTCGGCAGCCAGCTGGCTCTCACTCCCGTCCAGGGTTGACTGCCACCCGGCCGCGGCGGCGTCCACGAACCCGTCCGTCCGCACGCCGAGCAACCTCACTCCCCCGCGCCCGAGGCGGACCTGGGCCAGCAGGTCGCGGGCGGCATCCGCGATGTCCGCAGCCAGGTAGGTGGGTGCGGGCAGCGTGCGGGAGCGCGTGATCGTGGTGAAGTCGGAGTGGCGGACCTTGATGGTGACGCGCGTGCACTCGAGTCCGGCTGCGCGCAGCCGTGCCGCGCACTCGTGCGACTGGCGCAGGGCCACCCGCTCCAGTTCGGCCCGGTCCGTGATGTCCTTCGCGAACGTGGACTCCGTGGAGATGGACTTCTCCACCCGCCCGGGGGTGACCGCGCGCTCGTCGCGGCCCCACGCGAGCCGGAGCAGTTGGGAGCCGAGGGCGGGGCCCACCCACCGGGCGAGCGCGGACTCCGGGACGGTGACCAACTGCTCGACCGAGGTGATGCCCTTGTCCGCCAGCAGCTCCCGCGTCCGCTCCCCCACTCCCCACAGTGCTCCCACGGGCAGGGAGTGGAGGAAGGGGACGGTCTGGTCCACGGGGATCAGCATCATCCCGTCCGGCTTCGCGAACCCCGAGGCGAGCTTGGCCACGTGCTTGGACCCGGCGAGCCCCACCGAGCAGGGCACCCCCACCTCCGCACGCACGCGGCGCCGGATGAGGGCGGCGATCTCGAGGGGAGTGCCGAGGCGGAGCAACGAGCCGGAGACGTCGAGGAAGGCCTCGTCGATGGAGAGCTGCTCCAGGAGGGGGGTGATGGAGGAGAGTACGCCGATCACCTGGGCGGAGACCTCCCGGTAGCGGGAGTGGCGTCCGCGTACCAGGACCGCGTCCGGGGCGAGGCGCAGGGCCTGGGCCGTGGGCATCGCGGAGTGGACGCCCATGGCGCGGGCCTCGTAGGAGGCGGAGGCCACCACGCCCCGCTCGCGTCCGCCCACGATCACGGGCAGTCCGGCGAGCTGCGGGTTGTCCAGCACCTCCACCGAGGCGAAGAAGGCGTCCATGTCCACGTGGAGGATCGTGGCCCCCGAATCATCCCCGCCCCAGTCGCGGCGCACTCCGGCGCGCGGGCCTCGGGACACGCCTCCTCCTCCCATCCGGACTCCACTCCAGAGTATCGTCAGCGCCATGGCCGCCCGCACCGCGCTCGACTATGCCTCCGCCTGGCCCACCACCCCCTACGACACCGGGCAGGCGACCCTGGAGGTCCGCGAGGTGGCACCCCGCCAGGCGATGTTCTACATCGACGGGATGGAGTCCTCCTACATCGACCTGGACCACCCCGAGCACCTCGAGTTCGAGTACATGCAGCACGCGGACGTGGTGGTGTCCGCCCACCTTGGTGAGGACGCCCCGCTGCGGGCCCTCCACCTGGGCGGCGGCGCCTGCGCGCTCGCGCGGGCGTGGGACGCCACGCACCCCGGCTCCGCCCAGCTCGCCGTGGAGTGGGACCCGGAGATCGCCCGGCTGGTGCGGACCTGGTTCCCCCTCCCCCGCTCCCCCCGCCTTCGCATCCGCACCGAGGATGCCCGTGCGGCCCTCGACGCCTTCCCCGCCTCCCGCTGGGACGTGGTGGTCCGCGACGTGTTCGTGGCCGGCCAGGTTCCTGCCCACCTGCGGGACGAGACCGCGTGGGCCGAGTTCCGCCGGGTCCTCGCCCCGGGCGGGGTGGTGGTCACCAACGTCGCCGACTCGGCGCCACTCGAGCAGGCACGCACGGACGTGGCGGGGGCGCTACGCAATTTCACCTCCGCCGTCGCCATTGCGGATCCGGCCGTGCTGAAGGGGAGGCGGTACGGGAACGTGATCGTGGCGGCGGCCGCGGAGCCGCTGGACGCCGTGGCGATCGCCCGGCGCGTCCACGGCCTCCCGATGCCGGCGCGCGTGATGCACGGGGCCGAGCTGTACGCCTTTGCGCGCGTCTAGCCGTATCACGGCCGAACTCGGGTCTCACTGCGCGCCCTGCCGGACCTACTGCCAGACCTACCCGCCGGGTCGCGCCCGACTGCCTGCCGGGTGGCGCCCGACTACCTGCCGAACCGTGCCGGACCTACCCGGCGGGCCGCAGCCCGGCCTCGTCGCGGGTGGTGCGCCGCCACGGGGCGGGACGGGAGATCATCTGCACCACGCGGCTCGCGCCCGCCCCGCCACCGGCGCGGTGCAGTTCGATCGCGTGGTTGTAGAAGCCCACGAGTGCCTCGGTGGAGCTGCGCCACGAGTGCCGCTCGGACTCCGCGCGGCCTGCGGCGGCAAAGCGCTCGCGCAGTCCGGGGTCCGTGAGGAGCTCGCGCAGCCGCGCGGTCATTGCGTCCGGGTCGTGGGGCGGGACCAGGAAGCCGTTCGTGCCGTGGTCGATCACGAAGGGGATGCCCCCCGCGTCCGCGCCCACCACGGGTACGCCGCTTGCCATAGACTCCATGGCCACGAACCCGAGGGTCTCGGTGGTGGACGGGAAGGCGAACACGTCTGCGGAGGCGAACGCGGCGGCCAGCTCGTCTCCGGAGAGGTAGCCGGCGAAGTGGGTGTTGGTCCCGGCGAACATCTCCTCCAGCTCGGCGCGGAACGGCCCGGACCCAACGAACGCGAGGCGCGCCCCGATATCGGCGAGCCGACGGATCGGGGTGAGCAGGTCGTCGAGGTTCTTCTCCTTGGACAGGCGGCCCACGTACAGGACGAGGGGCGCGTCCGGGTGGCCCTGCGTAAGCCGCTCGCGCATCTGCCGGGAGTGGCGGTCCGGGCGGTAGGTGCGCGTGTCCACGGCCTTGGGCCACAGGTCCACGCGGCGCACCTGGAACTCACGGGCTCGCTCCACCATGGGCCCGGAGGTGCACAGGTTGACCTCGGCCTGGTTGTGGAGGAAGCGGATGATGCCCTCCGCGGTGGGACGCAGTGCGCTGATCCCCATCTCCTCGGTGTACTTCGGCAGGTCCGTGTGGAAGGAGGCGAGCAGGGGCAGGTCGCGGCGCCGGGAGGCGAGCACCCCGTAGGCACCGATCCACACAGGGTTCACCGCGTGCACCACATCCGGGCGGAAGTCCGCGAGCTCGGTGGCGATCCCCACCGTGGGCAGCCCGAAGCGGACCTCCGGGTACAGCGGCTTGAACGCCACCGAGTTCACGCGCACCACACGGTGCCCCGCATAGGTTGACGGTGGCTCGCCCGGCGCGAACACGATCGCCTCGTGCCCGAGCTCTGCCAGCTCATCCAGGGTGCGGATGATGCGGGTGACCACCCCGTCGATCTTCGGCAGGAACGTCTCGGTGAAGAACGCTATGCGCATCGGCGGGTTCTTCGGCTACTTCTGCTCCGCGAGCGACGGCGGGATGCCGGCCTCGTTCTTCGCGGTCCACGTGGACGTGGCCGGGATCTTGGAGAAGTCCACCCGGTCCTTGTAGCGCCCGGCCGTCTCCTCCACCTCCAGCAGGAGGCCCTCGGAGAGCTTGGTGGGGTTCAGTCCCAGCTCGAGGAACGTGTCGTTGGAGACGTGCAGCTCGTTCTCCGCGGCCTCGTTGCGCGGGTTGGGGACCATCTCCACCGTGGCGCCGGTGAGCTCGCCGATCAGGTTGGCGAGGTCGCGCACCCGGTGGGTCTCGGTCATCTGGTTGAAGATCTTGACGCGCTCGCCCGCGGCCGGCGGGTTCTCGAGCGCGATCTCCACGCACTTGACCATGTCCTGGATGTGGATGAAGGCGCGGGTCTGGCCGCCG
>CAZTOM010000057.1:8407-10514 GCA_964615555.1 uncultured Actinomycetaceae bacterium | reverse complement strand
ATGTATCCTGGACCGCGGCGTGCAGCTTGGTCATCCGCTACTCGAAGAATCGTTGGCTCCAGAAGACGTGCACGCTGCCGACCCGGGTTGGCGCAAGGACGTTGCCGTCTACTCTCACGGCACCGAAATGGCTGGACTCGCGCTTTATGGGGATCTCCAAGCTGCGGTCGAATCGCGCCACAACATCCAGCTGGGCCATCGGCTCGAATCAGTCAAGTTGCTTCCCGACGTTGAAACAAATGACCCAGATGTTTACGGTGCTATTACTTCGCGTGCGATCGATCAACCAGAAATCACCGATCGGGGCCGAGGTCGAGTCTTCATGCTCGCGATTACCGCTGAAGCGCCTCAGTCAGATTCAAGCTCAGCGAAGATTTATCGGCCAAAGCAAGAATCAGGCAGGCCGACGGCATGGTCGGCAGCGGTAGATGCCTTAGCTTTTGGGCGTTCGATTGATGACACCGCACCGAAATTCACCTATCTTGGGCGAGACGAAGCTGCGACGCCGCGCTTGTTTGTGGTCTCCGCGGGGAACATTCGGGATGTTCGTGCCGAGGACGATCATCTAGATCGAAGCGACGCGGAGAGTGTTGAAGACCCGGCGCAGGCATGGAATGCACTCACAGTCGGTGCGTATGCCGAGTACGACTCCATGGTGCATGCTCCCGACATCTTCAAAGGGTATGTGCCGATTGCCCCACGGGGTGAACTCTCGCCAACGAGCCGCACCTCGGTCTCGTTCGATCAGAGGCGGTGGCCGTTCAAGCCAGATGTCGTCGCAGCTGGCGGCAACCTGGCTCGAACATCTGAAGGTACGGGAATAGACACACCCGAGAACTTGGCAATTCTCACTACTCGAATGCAACACCCGGGCGAGGGTTATTTCACGACAACTCGGGATACTTCGGCAGCGACTGCTCAGGTTGCATCGATCGCTGCTGACATCCGGGCGGCTTATCCGCATCTTCGACCCGAAACTGTTCGTGCGCTTGTGGTTCACTCTGCAGAATGGACCGAAGCAATGCGCGCTCAAATTGATGCGGTGACTCCGAAGAAAGACAAAATTAACCTGCTACGGCGGTATGGCATGGGGGTGCCGAGCTTAGAGCGCGCAACGAGAAGCGCAGCTAACGCGCTCACGCTGGTAGATGAGGCGAGCATTCATCCGTACGAGCGCGAGGGCAACTCTAGTAGCGGAACTACACGCGAGATGAACCTGCACTTGCTGCCGTGGCCGATCGCGGAGCTCGCGGCGCTAGGCGAGACGGAAGTGCGCCTCAGAGTGACGCTGTCATACTTCGTTGAACCCAACCCCTCTAGCCGAGGCTGGACTGGACGCTATATCTATCCATCACATGGGTTGCGGTTCGCGATGAAGCGGCCAGAGGACAATATTGATGCTTTCCGTCAACGGGTCAATAAGCAAGCGCGGGACAATGGAGAGCGGCCGATCACATTCAAGACCGAACCGGGGTGGCTCTTCGGCCGTGACCAGCAGACCTCAACAGGCTCGCTCCACACGGATATCTGGACCGGTACGGCTGTCAACCTAGCGAGCAAGGAAGCTGTTGTTGTATACCCGGTGGCGGGATGGTGGAAAAATCGACCAAAGATGGATCAGAGTGAGAATGGTGTGAACTACTCCCTCATTGTCAGCATCGAGGCGCCAGAAGTGGAGGTCGACCTCTGGACGCCAGTTGCTCAGCAAGTGGTGACAACCATCGAGGTTTAGTGCCGTTGACCCCTGTTTCCTGGCAACTGCTGAGCTGACAACGTATCCTTGAGTTGGCGGAGCTACCGGTGGACAGCGGTGGACGCGGATTTACTTTCACAGAGGCACGCTGAGGGCACGAAAAATGTACAACTACCGAAAGCCCGCAGAATCATGCGGTCGCGACGAGAACTGGGACTTCTGAGCCGCCGCCCCTGAGGACGGACTGAGGGTTGTGGGGTTCGCCGTCCCTCCCGGGGCGGCGTCACCTCACCCTGCGAGGGTTTCGGTGGCCCTGCGAGGGTTTCGTTACCCTGCGGGGGTTTCGGTGGCCCGACGACGACGGCGGACGTCATCGCGGAACGGAGACACCTCCGCCACGAGTCGGGGGTCGCG
>CAZTOM010000057.1:7201-8307 GCA_964615555.1 uncultured Actinomycetaceae bacterium | reverse complement strand
CGAGCCCGCTGCTAGCCTGTCGCGGTGCGCTCTGCCCGTGACCCCGTGACGTGGAACCCCCGCCGGATCCTGATCGTGGGCGTGACCGGCTCCGGCAAGTCCACGCTCGGTCGCGCGATCGAGGCGCGCACCGGCATCCCCCACATAGAGATGGATGCGCTCCACTGGGGAGAGGGCTGGACCGAGCGGCCGCAGTTCCGCACGGAGGCGCGCGCTGCGGCCGCCTCCGACGCCTGGGTGGCCGAACTGCAGTACACCCGGGTCCTGGGCGCCCTGTTCCTGGAGCGGGCGGACACCCTGGTCTGGCTCGATCTCCCGCCGTGGGTGAGCCTCACGCAACTGACGCGTCGGACGGTACGGAGCTGGCGCCGTCGGGAGATGAAGTGGGGAGTGGTACGCGAGCCGGCGCCGTGGACCATCCTCACCGACGATGAGCACATCATCCGCTGGTGGTTCCGGACGTGGCGGAAGCCGGCGCAGCGGGTGCCACGCTATGCGGCGGAGCACCCGCAGTTGCAGGTGGTGCGGCTGCGGAGCCGTCGCGAGGTGCGGGAGTGGGTGGATCGGCTGGCCTCGGCGCTGCGGGCGGATGGCTAGGAGACGACGGGGACAGCGGCGAGGATGCGCCCGGTTTTGGGCAAGAAAAAAGCGCCGTCGGCACTGACGGCGCGAGATCCCGGCTCGAACCTGCGAGGCGGATCAGACCTCGCAGACTACTCCTGGGTGGAGTCTTCGGTGCCGAACATCTTCAGGAGCTGGTGGGAGGTGTAGACGCTGACAGGGATCAGCGCCATCACCATCAGCCACGAGATGGCCGGCGCGCTCTGGACGTTGTAGCCCACCGCTGCCACGAGCAGCAGGTTGAGCAGGGTGAGGGCGAAGGCGGTGAGGGCCTTGGCCTCGTTCGGGTTGGATGCCACGGGGGCGTGTGCCGCGTGCTCCTTGGCTGCGGCGCGCTCGGCGCGCTTCGCCTTGTGGGCCTCCAGGCACTCCGCACGAGCGGCAGTGTCCACATACTCATTCACGAGCATCGTCATGGTGTTCCTTTCTCCGTGCTGAGCAGGAACACCGGCTGGTGCCCTGCACAGCCTTGTGTTCATCCCTCT
>CAZTOM010000057.1:1564-7101 GCA_964615555.1 uncultured Actinomycetaceae bacterium | reverse complement strand
GCCGTGTCCGGTGCAATTTGGCAGAATGCCCGTATGGCTCCCTCTCCTGTTCGCGTTCTTGTGGTGTGCACCGGCAACATCTGCCGCTCCCCGATGGGTCACTCGCTCCTGCTGGAGGAGCTGGAGGGAGATCCCCGCTTTGAGATTGATTCGGCGGGGGTGAGTGCCGAGGAGCGCGGCAATCCGGTGGACTCCCGCGCCAACGCCGCTCTGCGCCGCGGCGGCCGCAACGCCATGCGGCACACGGCCCGGCGGGTCAGCCCGCAGGACATGGCGAACTCCCACCTCATCCTCGGGATGACCTCCAACCACGTGCGCACCCTGCGTCGCTGGGCGGAGGAGTACGGCACCGATCCGTCCGTGATCCGCATGTGGCGCGAATTCGATCCTGCGGCTCCCCGGCTTGCTGACGGCGCCCGTGAGTCCGACCTTGACGTGGACGACCCCTGGTACGGCGACGCCGCCGGTTTCGACCTCACCCTCACCGAACTCGAGGCCGGCCTGCCCGGCATCATCGAGCACATCGAGGAACTTGCTGCCTCCCGGGGCATCTGAGCCTCGCGGCCTCCCGGGATACCTGAGCCTGGCCTCGTGCGGGTGCCGCGTGTCTCCTGCCGAGTACCCGGCACCGGGAGCCGCGCTGCTGGCGGTCGGACCCTCAGGCCTCCTGTTTCCCGTAGGACTCCTTCTGCGGCACGTCCGGGTGCACCGGTGGCAGTGCGGACCACGGGAACGTGATCCACTTGTCCGTCCACTTCCACACGTAGTGCGGCTCCTCCACGGAGCTCGGCTTCACATACAGCACGGCCGAGCGCACCTCCGCGGGTGCGCCGCCCGGCAGCTCGCGCAGCGTCTCCATCACAAGCGCGAGGGTGCGACCGGAGTCCGCCACGTCATCCACTACGAGCACCTTCTTGCCGCGCAGTGTGGCCGTGTCCATGAGCGGTGGCAGGAAGACGGGCGCTGTGAGGGTCTGCGCCACCCCGGTGTAGAACTCCACGTTCATGGTGCCGAGGGCCTTGACCCCCAGCGCGTAGGACACTGCCCCAGCCGGCAGCAGGCCGCCGCGCGCAACGGCCACCACCACGTCCGGGAACCAGCCCGATTCCACCACGTGCTGCGCCAGCTCCCGCGCCGCATCCCCGAACCGGGACCACGCCAGGACCTCGCGCTCCGGTGCACTCTCCTGGGCGGCGCCTGCTCCATCGTCGAAGGCCGTCATGGGGTGAGCCTACCGACGTCGGCCCCTACCGTCCGTGGGTTTGCCCGCCTTCGCTCACGACGGCAGGTCCACTGCCACCCCTTCACGTGGGGGACCGTCCTTTTCACTAATGCGCAGTGAAATCACAGGCCCATTGCGAAGAACGCGGTCCCTTTGGAGAAGTGGGGGTGGGCGAAGCCGGCGCCCACTGCACCCGCACACTTCCCGCGCCCCGCGCCGCCGAACGTCCCATCGGAACGCGTGATCCACACCATAGGCTGGGGTGGTGATAACCATTGCCGCGCCTAGGGAGCCCGCGCCCGAAACACGGGTCGCCCTCGTTCCCGAGACTGTCCAGCAGTTGGTGCGCCAGGGCCACCGTGTCCTCGTCGAGGAAGACGCCGGGACGGCCTCTGCGCACCCTGATTCCGCATACGCCGAAGCCGGCGCCGAGGTGGTCCCCGCGATCGACCTCGCGCAGGTGGATGTGCTCGCCCATGTGACCCCGCTGCCCGCAGGTGCCGTACACCGCCTGAAGCCGGGGGCCGTGACCATCGGCCTCGCCGGTCCCTACGACGAGGCCCGCGTGGCCGCGCTCGCCAAGGCGAACGTGACCGCGATGTCCTTCGAGAAGCTGCCGCGCACCAGCCGGGCGCAGTCGATGGACGTGCTCTCCTCCCAGGCGCTCGCCGCGGGCTACCGCGCGGTACTCGAGGCCGCGATCCGCTCCCCGCGCTTCTTCCCCATGGCCATGACGGCGGCCGGAACGGTGCCGCCGGCCAAGGTGGTGGTGCTCGGGATCGGCGTGGCGGGCCTCCAGGCGATCGCGACCGCGCGCCGGCTCGGCGCCCTGGTCTCGGCCAATGACATCCGCCCCGATTCGGAGGAGGAGGCCCAGTCCGTGGGAGCCACCTTCATCGAGGTTCCCGTGGACGCCTCCGAGGGCACCGGCACCGGCGGCTACGCCCGCGCACTCGGGGACGATGCCGCCACCCGCCAGCGCGAGGCGCTCAAGCCCTGGATCGCGGACGCGGACGTGCTCATCACCACCGCGGCCGTTCCCGGCCGCCGGGCCCCCATGCTCGCCACGGCCGAGATGGTGGCCGCCATGCGCCCCGGCGCCGTGGTGGTGGACCTCGCGGCCTCCGGCGGTGGCAACGTGGAGGGCACCGTCACCGGTGAGGACGTGAAGGTCCCCTCCGCCCGCGGCGGCGGCGAGATCACGATCGTGGGCCTCGCCAACGCTCCCGGCGACCTCCCCACCGATTCCTCGCGCCTCTTCGCGAAGAACGTGGACAACGTGCTGAAGCTGATCGTCGCGGACGGCGAGATCGCCATCAACTTCGAGGACGACATCGTGGATGGCATGACCATCACCCACGCCGGCACCAACCGGCTCGCCCCGCCACCCGAGCCCGCCGCCGAGCCGGCCCCCGTGACCGAGGCTGGGCCCGAGCATCCGGCACCCATGGGGTTGCCCGTGACGGAGGCCGCGCCCGCGGACGGTGCGGTTCCGTTCGGAGGTGGGGGCGCCGTCGTCGGGGACGACGACGCAGCGAACCTCCCAGCGCAGGGTGCGGATGCGGGAGGCGCGGGTGGCGTCATGCCGGGCGCCGAACCCGGCCATCCCGCGCCGGGCACCGAACCCGGCCATCCCGCGCCGGCAGATGAGGAGGGACGTAACTGATGGACCCGTTCATGACCTCACTGACCATGCTCGTGCTCGCGGCGTTCGTGGGCTACGAGGTGGTCTCCAAGGTGACGAGCGTGCTGCACACGCCCCTCATGTCCGGCGCGAACGCGATCCACGGGATCATCCTCGTGGGCGCGATCATCGTGACCGCGCACGCCACGAACACGTGGCTGATGATCTTCGGCCTGCTCGCCACCGTGCTCGCCGCGATGAACCTGATCGGGGGATTCGTGGTGACGGACCGGATGCTCGAGATGTTCGCCGGTAAGAAGAAGGAGGCGCAGAAGTGAACATCCTTCCCTCCTGGCTCACCGCCACCTTCTACCTGATCGCCGCGGTCTGCTTCATCCTCGCGCTCAAGGGCCTGTCCGGGCCGCGCACGGCGCGCAGGGGCAACCTGCTCGGTGCCGCCGGTGCGGCACTCGCCGTGGTGACCGTCTACCTCTCCACGGACTTCGTGGGCCCAACCCTGCCGCTCTCGCTCGCGGCGGTGGTGATCGGTGCGGTGATCTCCGTGCCGGTGGCCCGCAAGATCAAGATGACCGACATGCCGCAGCTGGTGGCCCTGCTCAACGGTGTGGGCGGTGGCGCGGCGGCGTTCGTGGGCGTGATCGAGCTGCAGGAGCTACAGCCCGTGCTCGGCGTGGTGCCGTGGTACACGCTCGCGGCCTCCGCGTTCGCGATCCTGATCGGTGGGCTCTCGCTCTCCGGCTCGATCGTCACCTTCCTGAAGCTCCAGGGAATCATGACGGCCCGCCCGGTGGTCCTGCCCCTTGCCGTGGTGTGGATGGTGCTGACGATGGCGGCCTCCGCCGCCGTGGCCATCACCGTGGCCATCACGGGCAACATGCTCTGGGCGTGGATCCTGCTGCTGCTCGGCCTGCTCTCCGGTGTGCTCATGGTGCTGCCCGTGGGAGGCGCGGACGTCCCGATCGTCATCTCGCTGCTCAACGCCTTCACGGGTCTGGCCGTGGCGGCCTCCGGCTTCGCCATGCCGAACACCCTGATGCTGGTGGCCGGCATGCTGGTGGGCGCGTCCGGAACGCTGCTCACCATCGCGATGGCCAACGGTATGGGCCGCTCCGTGTTCGACATCCTCTTCTCTGCCCTGAAGGGCGGCTCCACCGCGGGCTCCACGCAGGAGTCGGACCGGCCGGTGCGCCGGGCCACCCCGGAGGACGTGGCCACCGCGCTCGCCTACGCGAACGAGGTTGTGGTGGTGCCCGGGTACGGGCTCGCCGTGGCCCAGGCCCAGAACGTGGTTCAGGAGATGGTGGAGGCCCTGCGCGGGCGCGGCGTCAACGCCTACTACGGCATCCACGCGGTGGCCGGCCGCATGCCCGGCCACATGAACGTGCTACTCGCCGAGGCGAACGTGCCGTACGAGCTGCTCGTGGAGGCCGACGACGTCAACCGCCACGTGCAGAACGTGGACATCGTGATGGTGGTGGGCGCCAACGACGTGGTGAACCCTGCCGCCCGTGACGATCCCCAGTCCGCGCTGTACGGCATGCCGATCATCAACGCGGACTTCGCCCGCCAGGTGTTCTTCCTCAAGCGCTCCATGCGCCCCGGCTTCGCCGGCATCGAGAACGAGTTGCTCTTCAACGAGAAGACCCAGTTGCTGTTCGGAGACGCGAAGGACTCCCTGTCCAAGGTGGTGGCCGCACTCAAGGAGGTGTAGGGAGCCCGCTGCGGGTGTGTGCCGGCGGCCGGTGGTGGTGCTGGTGCGGGCCCGCAGGTGTTGTGGTGGCCCAGTGGTTTCACTGGGCCACTGCGCATTTAAGTGTCGTCGCGTGGCCGGTGCGCATTGAGCGGGCGGGCGCGCCGGCGCGCGTGGGTTGCGGGTTACGGCAGGAACTCCAGCTGCTCGACGGCCTCCACCATGTCTGCCACGGACACGGACTCGCTCGGAGCCTGGAACTGGAGATACCAGGGGGTGCTTTCACCCCCGTCTCCGTTCTCGACCCCGTTCCCGCCTCCGTTCCCGACCCCGCCGATTCCATGCGGGATGGCCACGAACGCCACCACGGTCTCCCACTCGTTGGTTTCGTTCGTGTAGGCACGGGCGATGTCCTCCCAGACCACGAACGCGGCCCCCTGGGACGTGGTGCCAGCCGTCGCTCCGGCGGGAGCGGCAGCGGGATCCTCGAGGGCGGCGAGGATCTCGGGTACCCGGACCTCCACCTTGCCCTGGTGGACCTGGTGGGAATCGAGCGTCTCCGGATCGCAGGTCGCGTTCCAGATCCAGAAGCTCGGGCGGTGCTCATGGGCGTACCGGACGCACGCCGTGGTGTCCTCGAAGTAGGGGGGAATCTCCGCGAGGCGGATGGAGGCCGGGACGCCCGCGTCGCCGAGCGGGACAAAACTCGGGCTGGGAGCTGCGCTGGATGTGGGGTCTGCGCTCGGGTCTGTGCTGGGATCAGGGTTCGGTTCGGTGCTGGCGCCACGCCCCGACGGGTCCACACTCACGCTCGGGCCCGGGTCCTTACCCTCCCCGACGCACGCGCTGAGCAGTGCGGCGAACAGGCCGACCGTCACCGCCACCGGGACCATTCCGCTCCTTCTCATAGCAGGAGTCTTGCTGGGATCAGGCCCAAGATCGAGGAATTCCCGCACCCGGCCGCCGGATCTCCCCGGCCC
>CAZTOM010000057.1:0-1464 GCA_964615555.1 uncultured Actinomycetaceae bacterium | reverse complement strand
CGCGCCAGCGAGGACCCTGGGCACAACTCCGCGAGGGCCACCTCGCGAACCCCGCACCACCAACCCCAAGGACCAGCCCCATGCCCCGCCCCGACTGGAAGCGGCAGATCATCCTCTTCCTCACGTCGCAGAGCTCCTCCCTGCTGGGCTCGATGCTGGTCCAGTACGCCCTGATGTGGCACCTGACCATGACCACGCAGTCGGGGGAGATCATGACCCTCGCGGTGATCGTGGGCTTCATCCCGATGTTCCTGATCTCGCCCTTCGGCGGGGTCTGGGCGGACCGGCTCCCGCGCCGCGCGCTCATCGCCGCCGCCGATGCCCTCGCTGCCCTCTCCACGCTCGGCCTGTTCATCTCGGCGATGCTGGGCGAGTTCGGCATCCCCGTGATCCTGGCCGCGATGGCGCTACGCGCGGTGGGACAGGCCATCCAGGGCCCGGCCGTGGGTGCGATCCTCCCGGACATCGTCCCGGAGCAGCACCTGATGCGGATCAACGGCTACAACGGTTCGATCCAGTCGGCGATCGGCCTGGCCTCCCCGCTCCTCGCGGGCGCCCTCCTCTCGCTGGCCCCGATCCACTGGATCCTCCTCATCGATGTGGTCACAGCCGCCTTCGCGATCTTCGTGATGCTCGCGCTCGTCCACACGGACCCCACCCCGAAGGACCCGGACGCCGATCCCACCTCCGCCCTCCACGATCTGCGCGACGGCGTCCGATACGTCCTGCGCCACCGCTTCGTCTCGCGGCTGTACTGGTACTTCGCCGCCACGTTCTTCCTGGCCGCGCCCGTCTCCTTCCTCACCCCGTTGCAGGTCACGCGCACCTATTCGAATGAGGTGTGGCGGCTCACCACCATCGAGGTCACGTTCTTCGTGGGAATGCTCCTGGGCGGCCTCATCATCGGTTCGTGGGGCGGGTTCCGCCGCCGCGCCGCCACGATCGCGATGGCCATGGTGGCGATGGGTGTGGGCACGGTCCTCCTTGGACTGCCCCAGCCGTTCCTCACCTACAACATCTGGATGTTCGCGATCGGTGTCTTCATGCCGATGCTGAACGCCCCCACCATGACCCTCCTGCAGGTGGTGGTAGAGCCGCGTTACCTCGGCCGCACCATGTCCGTCATGATGATGATCTCCTCCTCCGCGATGCCGCTGGGGATGCTCTTCTTCGGCCCCCTCGCCGACCGCGTCCAGATCGAGCTCATCCTCCTCGTCACCGGCGCCCTCATCGTGCTCGGCAGCGCCCTCATGTTCGCGGACCGCACCATCCGCGCCGGCGAACCGGAGGGTGTCGGTGTTCTCCTTCCCGACGGCGAGGGTGACCTCCCGCTGGGAGGCGCACCCGCCGTCGGGGAGGATGGGGAGGCGCGACGCGACTGAGCCCTCAGGGCGTGGGCGCGGGGGAGCGCTCGTCCGCGGGAGCGGCGGCCTCGGAGCGCTTGAGGCGGCGGGAGAGGAAGAT
>CAZTOM010000056.1:9127-10630 GCA_964615555.1 uncultured Actinomycetaceae bacterium | reverse complement strand
GATGGTACTGCACCCGCCAGGGTGTGGGAGAGTAGGACACCGCCGAACACCCATTCGAAAAGGGGAGTCTCAGAAATGAGGCTCCCCTTTTCTGTGCCCGAAATAGCTCGCCAGCTTCTGTATTGCGATTCGGCTCGGCAGAGCGGCGCCCGGGCCTGGATCTCCTGCCGGCAATGTTCTACTCGAGTTCGGACACGGGCCTCCTTTGCGACTGTGACACGATAGCGGACGTGGTCGTGCCGTGGCGGCTGGGGTGGGGGTGGGCGGACTCGCGCTCGTGGGTGGCGGGGTGTGGGCGCTCCCGCGCCGTCGCAGCCCGGCCGGGTACTAGACGCCACGGTCCTCGTGTTCGCCTGGGCTGGACCCCGTGAGTGCTTTGGGGGCCGGTGGAGGATGTCGCGCGCGGTGGGGCTGGGATCGGGGGCAGTGATGCCGTGGTCGGCGGCAGGCTCGTGCCGGCACCGCACGTCGGTCTAGGCTCGACCCCGTGACAGGACTCTTTGCCGGCCGCTACGAGCTCGTCGACCCGCTCGGGTCGGGCGGTGCGGGCGTGGTCTGGCGTGCCTGGGACCATCGGGAGCACGCCTATGTAGCAGCAAAGTTGCTGCGGAAGGTGGATGCCACGAGCCTCGTTCGCTTCGTGAGGGAGCAGTCCTACCGGATCGAGCACCCCCACGTTCTCACGCCCCTGAGTTGGGCCGCGGAGGACGATCAGGTACTGCTCGCACTCCCGCTTGTCCGCGGGGGATCCCTTGCAACGCTCATCGGGGACTACGGCCCACTCCCGGCACCGTTCGTGGCACGGATCCTCGACCAGGTCCTTGCAGCGCTCGAGGTCATCCACGAGGCCGGCCTCGTGCACCGCGACGTGAAGCCCGCCAATATCCTCCTCGATGCGACGGGCACCAACGAACCGCGCGCCCGCCTCGGTGACTTCGGGGTGGCGGTGGCGATCAACGAACCCCGGCTGACGGACCATGCCACAGTCCTCGGCACCCCGGGCTACGTGGCGCCCGAAGCCCTGCAGGGCGACTCAGACCCCCGCCCCACTGCCGACCTGTACGCAGCCGGAATGCTCGGACTCGAGCTCCTCGCGGGTGAGGTGGTGTCCGGAGGCGAGCCCGCGCACCACGCGCGACCCGCCGGGGATAGCGCACCGGTCGGAGATCCCGCACCCGCCGGGGATAGCGCACCGGCCGGAGATCCCGCCCCCGCCGGGGATAGCGCAGCAGCCGGCGACGAGGCCGACACTGCCGCGGCAGAGCTCCGCGCGTTTCTCACTCGGCTGGCTGCAAGCCACCCTCAGGACCGTCCCGCCTCGGCAGCGGTCGCACGGGTAGAGCTTGCGCACCTCTCTGCCAGCAGCGCACCGCTAACGGGCGAGATCGAGGTCTTCGACCAGCTCCCTGAGTTCCCCGAGGGCTGGGGCCCGGCTGGCCCGGATGAGCCCGCAGGACCACGTGGCCCTCACGCGCCAACTCAGCCCCATGCTCTCGCCCCAAC
>CAZTOM010000056.1:0-9027 GCA_964615555.1 uncultured Actinomycetaceae bacterium | reverse complement strand
CAGCCCCATGCTCTCGCCCCAACGCAGCCCCATGCTCTCGCCCCAACTCAGCCCGGTTCTCACGCGCCCACGCAGTCCCTGCCCCACGGGCCCACCGACTCCCAGCGTCACGCGCCCACGCAGTCCCTGCCCCACGCACGCATCCAGCCTGGTTCACAGCTGCCCACCGGACTCCCGGAGAACGCGGACGCAGGGCTCCCGGCTCGCCGGGGTCTCGTGATTCCGGTCCTGGCGATCCTCGCGGGGCTGGCGCTCCTTGCTACCGCACTCATCCTCGCCCTGTGAGCTCACAGTGCCCTGCGGCGGCGCTCAGGAATACCGCAGCACTCGTGCTCGTGCTCAGGCGTGTTCGCCTTCTGGGCTTACAGCGCCCCGTGGTGCCGGCGTAAGTGGTCTTGGGCTTGTTCGGCTGTGCCGAGTCCGTAGGTGCGCAGAACTTCCGCGAGGGCGGGGAAGCGGAGTTCTAGTTCGTCGGCGGCGTCTTTGAGGTCCTGGCCGGAGGCGACGGCACGCAGGATGCGGCGGAGACCGTCTGCGAGCACTGCATCGTCCGTCCCGCGCGTGGCACCGGTTCGCGTGAGGTGCCCGGTGGCCTCCTGTACGTTGGAGAGGAGATGGGGGAGTGCTGATGCGGGGACGCGCCCCGAATGCACATCCTCGGCAATCGAGGTGAGCTCCTCGAGCCGCGCGAGTACTGCGGGGTTGCCGATCTTGATCCGGCGCCCGGACATGAGTTGCGAGAGCATCGGGGCGGAGAGGCCGAGGATGCCGGCGAGCCGACCCTGGGTGAGTTCCAGGGCGCCCATGATGCCGTGGGCGAGGACGCCGAGCGACTCTCCGTAGAGTTCCCGTTGTGCGGCGATGTTCTGCTCGAGTTCGGTCACGTGCCTCCTTTGCGACTGTGAACATGATAGCGGACGTGGTCGTGCCGTGGAGGCTGGGGCGGTGGCCCTGCGGGTTCCCGGTCTGGCCCTGCGAACTCGCCGGATGTTCTCGAGGCCGTGTTCGCGACGGGTTACGATCAACGAGCCCACCAGCGCTTGACATTTGCAAATGCACACAGCTAGGTTTGCATCTGCAAAAACCTGCGAAAGGACCCGACATGAACGTACGGCCCACGAACGGCCGCACCGTGGCCCTGGCGGGCGCCGCCGCTGCCGCGCTCGGCGCACTGGTGGCGCTCACGCCTGCCGTGCCCGCGCTGGCGGCTCCCGGCGGCCCGGGGGGAGGCTCTGACCCTGCGCGCGCCGAAGCCACCACCACCCCCACCACCTCCACCACCACCTCCGCCACCACTCCCACCTCCACCTCCTCGGTGGATGGCAAGCTCGTGCTGGTGTTGGACGCCTCCGGTTCGATGGAGTGGGACGATGCCTCGGGCTCCTCCCGTATCGAGGCTGCCCACAGTGCCCTGCACTCGGTGATCGATTCACTCCCAGAGGATGCGAACGTGGGCTTCCGGGTGTTCGGTGCCACCGAGGTGGGCCTGGAGAACCCGGCCTCCTGCCAGGACTCCCAGCTCCTGGTCCCGATCGGCTCGGGTAACAAGGAGGAGTTGCGTGCGGCCACCGAGCAGTACCAGCCCTTCGGTGAGACCCCGATCGGGTATGCCCTCGAGCAGGCCGCCGCGGACCTGGGCACGGAGGGCCAGCGCAGCATCCTGCTGGTCTCCGATGGGGAGTCCAACTGCCAGCCCGACCCGTGCGAGGTGGCCCGCCAGCTCGCCGCGGACGGTATCGACCTCACCATCAACACCGTGGGCATGAACGTGCAGGGCGCGGCCCGCGAGCACCTCCAGTGCGTGGCCAGTGTCACGGGCGGAACCTACTTCGACGCCTCCGACGCCCAGACCCTCACCCAAGCCATGGACACCCTGGCCCTCCGCGCCTTCCGCCCCTTCTCCATCACCGGCACCCCCGTCCAGGGAACCCAAGACGCCGCCACGGCGCCCACGATCGAGGTGGGAGGGCAGTACACGGACACGATCCCGCCGTCTGACACCACCCTCCACTATGCGATCCCGCGCCAGCTCGAGGGATCCAGCATCCACGTGGGCCTCACCACCCGCACGGACGTGGGGAACGCGCAGTTCATGATGTACCTCTCCACACCCTCGGGCGAGGTGTGCGGGCGGGGCAACGCCTTCACCCTCTCGAGCCGGGCGGCGGTCGCGATGCTCTCCGGATCCCTCGTGGCACCCGGCGGGCACGATCAGGACGACGAGTGCATCACGGCAGAGGAGCTCATCCTCTCCCTCGAGTCCACCCGGTTCACGAGTGGCTCCGAGGGCACCGCGTTCGAGTTCGTGGTCACGGAGGAGCCGCGCCGGGACCTCGGCACCCCGCCACCGCCGCGCGCCGAGTCTGACGCCCCGCGTGCCTGGAGCCTCGGCATCCCCGCTGATGGCAGCGGCGGCGAGGTGGTTGCCGGATCCTCCTTCAACGACCCCACCGTGCTCGAGCCCGGCTCGTACCGCTCTGAGATCCTCACCGGGGAGACTCAGGTCTACGCGGTCGAGGTGGACTGGGGCCAGCAGGTCCGCGCCCAAGCCCACGTGGACGCCCACCCGTTCCCGGGCCCCGGCACGCCCATCCTCGGCAGCAGCCTGGAGATCTACAGCCCGCAGCGGGGCGCAGTGTCCGACTCGCTCTCCCGCGGCGACGGCGAGGGGAAGGACGCCGTCATCACGCGCGACACGCCCCAACTCATGTCCAGCGCCGCCCCCACGGTCCAGTGGGACTTCCAGAACAACATTTTCTCCAAGGATGCGCCGATCCTCCCGGGCACCTACTACGTGGTGCTCAGCCTGGATGAGCGCGACTCCCGCGCGGCCTCCCTGCCCTACACCCTCAGCATCGAGGTGGTGGGGGAGGCCGGCGCGGGTGCGCCGGTGTACGACCCCCAGCCCATCGGTCAGGCGAGCCCGTCCCCGGAGCCCTCGCCCTCGCCGTCGCCGGAGGTGACGACGACGCCCCCGCCCGCCGAGGAGACGTCACCGGCCGCCGTGCCCACCACCGTGCCCGCCGATCCCGTGACGGAGGCCGCCCCACCGGTAGGTGACGACGGCGGCCCCTCCCCGGCCCTCATCGTCGCCCTGGGGGTGGGCGGGCTCGCGCTCGTGGGTGGCGGGGTGTGGGCGCTCACGCGCCGCCGCAGCCCGGCCGGGTACTAGTGCGGGGCTCGCGCCAACGTACCCGAGTGGCCACCTGAGCCAGCCGCCGGGCGGCGCACCGGGGCCAGCAGCCCGGCGGTGCACGGCCTAGAACGAGCCGAGGATCTGGGCGATCAGGATCTTGGCAATCATCGAGACGGGGTAGACCATCGCGTAGCCGAGTGCCACGCGGGGGTCTGCCCCGGTCCTCATATTCGCGAAGGCAAGGACTGCGGGCTGGGTCTGGGTGCCGCCCATGACGCCGGCGAGGCGCGTGCCGCCCATCCGCACCAGATAGCGCATCACCATGTACAGGCCGAGCCCCACCGTGGTGGTGGTGGCGGCCCCCACCACGAGGATCTGGGTCCACGCGCCGGACGCGAAGGCGTTGGCGATCTGGCCGCCGGCGTTGGTGCCGGCGTAGGCGAGGAAGACGAGGAGACCGAACTCGGACAGGACGTTGCAGGCCGTCTGGGGCAGGGCGGTGGTGACGTTCCCGATCCGCCCCACGCGGCCCATGATGAGGCCCATGATGAGGGTGCCGGCGGCGGAGCCGATGGAGAAGGTGCCGCCTCCGGGCATGGGGATGCCGATCCCGCCGATCACGAGCCCGAGTGCCATGCCGAGGCCGAGGGCCACGGGGTTGATGTCGGACAGGCCGCGGGAGGAGTCGCCGAAGAACTTGGAGATCTCGTCCATCTTGGAGGTGGGGGCCACCACGCGGGCGCGGTCGCCGAGTACCAGGGTGAGGCCCGGCTCGCCCACCATGTCCACGTCCCCGCGGCGCACGCGGGAGATGGTGCCGCCGAACCGGCCCTCGAGGTCGATCTCGCCCACGGTGCGCCCGGCGAGGCGCGGGTTGGAGACGGTCACGCGGCGGAAGTCGAGGTAGCGGCGGTCGGTCAGCAGGGAGTGGGAGGAGGCGTGCCCCAGGAAGTCGATGGCGCGGGCCACGTCCTCGGTGGGCCCCACGAGGGTGAGGAGGTCATCGCGGGCGATGCGGTCGGTATCCCGCGGGTTGGTGATCGGACCCAGTTCGCCGCGGCGGATGCGGGAGAACTGGACGGATTCGCCGAGCTCGGCCTGGACCTCCGCGAGCGTCAGGTTGTCGTCCCTGTCGATCCGCACGGTGCGGTTGACCAGGGGGGAGGGCGCATCCGTGTCGTTCCGTCCGTAGGACAGGGCCATCATCGAGAACGCGAGCATGCCGAGCACGCCAAACAGGTAGGCGATCGAGTAGCCCACCGTGGCGGTGGCTGGATCTCCGGAGGCGGCGCCCGCGGCGGCCAGTGCGGGGGTGTTCGTGATCGCGCCCGCGAACGTGCCGGCGATCAGCGCGATGTCCATCCCGAACGCGCGCCCGAGCCCGAACGCCACGCCGGCGGAGGCCAGCAGGATCAGCACCATCGCGAGAACCACCGCGCCGGAGGTGCGCATCACGTGGAAGAAGTTCGGGCCGGAGGTGATACCGATCGCGAAGGCGAACATGGCGAGCCCGAGTGAGCCCACCTCGTGCGAGATGTGCAGCTCTACGCCGCCCGCGAGGGCGATCGCCGTGAGTGCGATCGCAAAGAACAGCACGGCGGCCGCCCCGAGCGAGATCCCGCGGAACTTGATGTGGCCAAACGCCATGCCCACCCCGACTGCGAGGAAGAGGTAGACGAGAGGCGCATCGGCAAGGAACTGGTAGATGGCGTGCATGCTCACCCTTTCGCGGCTCGTCCCCATCATGCACCCGCCACCCCCGGTGGCAGTGGGCCGTCAGGCCCTCGCGTGGCATGAGGATTCTTACACCCGGGACCCTCGTCTCCCTCGCGGGCGCCCGGGCATGGGGGAGGATGTGGGGAGGGAACACGGGAAGGACGCACATGCCGAGCATCGAGGAACTCCTCGCAGGCTACCCGCCGGAATTGAAGATCATTCCGGAGGAGATCCACGCCGCGCGCGGTCCCGCCACCGCGCAGCTCGTGGTGATTGACGACCACCCCACCGGCTCCCAGTCCATGGCCGACGTCCCGGTGCTCACGGCGTGGTCGCCGGACCAGATCGAGTGGGCCCTGGCCACGGATGCCCCGGCGATCTTCATCATCACCGGCGCTCGCGCGCTGTCCGCCCCCGCTGCGGAGGACCGCTACATCGAGGTCATGACGGCAGTCCTCGAGGTGGCCCGCATTCTGCGCCGCGAGGTGGCCTTCGCGCTGCGGACCGACTCCAGCCTGCGCGGCCACTACCCGCTGGACGCGGACGTGGTGGTCAACGCGATCGAGTCCGCCTCCGGCACCCGCATCGACGGCGTGGTCATGGTGGCCGCCTTCCCGGAGGCCCGCCGGATCACCGTGGACGGGGTGCACTACGTCTCCGAGTGGGAGGGGGAGTGGACCCCGGTGGGGGAGACCCGCTTCGCCCGGGAGCCCTCCTTCCCCTTCACCTCCTCGGATCTGCGTGCCTGGGTGGCGGAGAAGACGCGGGGACGCTACCAGGGCCGGGACATCGTCCACGTCCCGCTTGAGGTAGTGCGCCACTCCCCGGACGCCGTGGCGAACGAGCTGCTGGAGGTGCGCGGAGCCCAGCCCGTGGTGGTGGACGCCGTCACGGACGAGGACCTGCGCTGCCTCGCGATCGGCGCCCTGCGCGCGGCGGGCGCCGGGAAGCGGTTCGTCTACCGCGTCTCCCCACCCTTTGTGCGCGCGCTCGTGGGCCAACCCGTCCACGCGCCCCTCACCGCCCAGGACATCGGCGAGCTTCGCCGTCGGACCGGGGTGGAGGGGGCACCGCACGGACTGGTGGTGGTGGGCACCCCCGTCCCCTTCACGCGCCGTCAGGTCCGCCTCCTCGAGCAGCGCCGGCCCATCCGGGACGTGGCGCTGTCGGTGCCCGCGGTGCTCGACTCCCGGCGTGAGGCGCACATCGAGGATGTGGTGACCCGCGCCGTCGAGGGGCTGGAGGGTGGCAACGTCTTGGTGCGGCTAGCCGAGATGCAGGTGGGTACGGACGCGAAGGGCGATTTCGCGATCGACGCCCGCATCGGGCGGGCCGTCAACGAGGTGGTCTACCGGATCTCGCGCCGCGCGCAGCTCGGCTTCGTGGTGGCCCGGGGCGGCTCGATCGTCGCGGACGTGGCGCAGGGGCTCGGCGTGCGCCGCGCCATGGTGGTGGGTCCCATGCTGGACGGCATCGTCTCGCTGTGGGAGCCGCTCGGGGGCCGGATCGGGGGCGTCCCGTTCGCCGTCTACGCCGGCGGCGTGGGGGACGAGGAGGGTCTCGCGGACGTGGTGGACAAGCTCTCCGGCATCACCCCGCCCCTCACACGCCGCGCCGGGTCCCCCGCCACCCCGCGCGTGGCACCCGCCTCCACGGAGCGGATCGCCGTGATCGGCCTGGGCTCGAAGGGGCTGCCGATCGCCGGCCGCCTCGGGGAGCGCTTCGCGGTGCGCGCGTGGGACGTGGACCCCCGCGCCCGCAACGTGGCACGCCTCTCCGGCGTGGACGTGGCGAGCTCCGCCGTGGATGCCGTCACGGGCGCCAGCACCGTGCTCGTGGCCGTCCGCGACCACGACGACCTCCTCGAGGTCCTCGACGGCGCTGGCGGGGTCCGTCCGCACCTCGCGGCCGGCACCGTGCTCGGCGTCCTGATGGCCGTGGGCGTGGACGAGATCCGCGAACTCGCCGTGGGCCTGGGGGAGGCCTCCGTCCACGTGCTCGACGCGCCCGTCTCCGGCGGGGGAGAGTTGGCCCGGCGGGGCGAGATTGCCTGCCTCGTGGGCGCCCCGACGACCGTGGTTGACTCGGTCCGGAACGTCCTCCACCAGCTCGCGGCCACCGTCATCATGGCCGGGGAGGCCGTGGGCGACGGCCAGGCGATGAAGGCCGTGAACCAGTTGGTGGCCGCCGTCAACCTGCTCGGGGTGGCCGAGGCCCTCTCGCTCGCCTCGGCGCTCGGCCTCGATCCGGCGACGGCGCTGCGTGCCCTCGCATCGGGGGCGGCGGGATCGTTCATGGCCTCCGACCGGGGCCCACGCATGGTGGAGGCCGCGAGCGGGGTGGCGCCCACGCTGGTGAACCGGATCGACCTCACCGCGGAGGAGCTCTCCGTGGCGCTCGGGATTGCCCGTGACTACGGCGTGGCCACTCCCGTGGGGGCGGCTGCCGAGCAGGTCTTCCTGCGGGCTGCGCGCCGGATCGACCCGGACGCGGACGATTCGGAGATCGTGCGGATCGTGGAGAGCGACTGAGAAGAGGTCCGACCGCCGGGCTCGTCCGAATGGCGGAACACTTTCGAGTCCGTTGACCACGATGTGAGACGGAAATCCCGCACGGTGGGGGCGGGGCTAGTGTCATCTGCATGAGGCAACGAGTAACCACGCGGCGCACAGCGACCGCGTGACCCCACTCCACTCGTAGCCGTGCGCCCTCGTCAGGTCCATCCGGGCCCGGGGGCGTTTCCTATGTCCGAAACCAGGAGGCCGAAGATGACAACGTCAGCCGAGAGGGCGAATCCCTCGACCCTGGCGGCGCGCGGAAAGGCGCCCGCCACCACCCAGATGACGGGTGCGCAGGCCGTTGTACGCTCCCTCGAGGAGATGGGGGTGACGGACATCTTCGGGCTGCCGGGTGGCGCGATCCTCCCCACCTACGATCCGCTGTTCGACTCCCGCAAGCTGCGCCACATCCTCGTGCGCCACGAGCAGGGCGCCGGCCACGCCGCCGAGGGTTACGCCTCGGTCTCCGGGAAGCCCGGCGTGTGCATCGCCACCTCCGGCCCGGGTGCCACCAACCTCATCACCCCGATCGCGGATGCCAACATGGACTCCGTTCCCATGGTGGCCATCACGGGCCAGGTGGGCGCCGCCATGATCGGCACGGACGCCTTCCAGGAGGCGGACATCGTGGGCGCCACGATGCCGGTGTCCAAGCACTCCTTCCTCGTGACCGACGGCGAGGACATCCCCGCCCGGATCGCCGAGGCCTTCGAGATCGCCACCACCGGGCGGCCCGGCCCCGTGGTGGTGGACATTGCCAAGAGCGCACAGAACCAGACGATCGACTTCTCCTGGCCCCCGCGCACCAACCTGCCCGGCTACCACCCGGTCACGAAGCCGCACCAGCGGCAGGTGCGGGAGGCCGCCCGCCTGCTCGCCACCGCCTCGCGGCCCGTGCTGTACGTGGGCGGCGGCGCGATCCGGGCGAACGCGTCCGAGGAGCTGCGCAAGCTCGTGGACCTCTCCGGCGCCGCCGTGGTCACCACGCTGATGGCGCGCGGAGCGGTCCCGGACTCCCACCCGCAGCACTGCGGCATGCCCGGCATGCACGGCTCCGTGGCAGCGGTGGCCGCACTCCAGCGCGCGGACCTGCTGGTGGCGCTCGGCGCCCGGTTCGACGACCGCGTGACCGGTGACCTCGCCACCTTCGCGCCGGGGGCCGTGGTGGTCCACGCGGACATCGACCCCGCGGAGATCTCCAAGAACCGCAAGGCGGACGTGCCGATCGTGGGAGACCTCAAGGCCACCCTCACGGAGCTCAATGTGGCCCTCGCGGACGCCCACCACCAGCACGGCAAGCCGGACCTCGAGGCCTGGTGGCGCCAGCTCGACGAGCTGCGCACCACCTACCCACTCGGCTGGACCCCCACCGAGGACGGCCGCATGGCCCCCCAGCACGTGATCCAGCGCCTCGGCGAGATCGTGGGCCCGGACGGCGTGTACGTGGCGGGTGTGGGCCAGCACCAGATGTGGGCCGCCCAGTTCATCAAGTACGAGCGTCCCCGCACCTGGCTCAACTCCGGTGGGCTCGGCACCATGGGCTACTCGGTGCCCGCCGCCATGGGCGCCAAGGTGGCGGCCCCGGACCGGGAGGTGTGGTCCATCGACGGCGACGGC